>NZ_JASJXN010000019.1:0-99344 GCF_035018705.1 Undibacterium sp. RTI2.2
CAAACAAGAAAACCAATCGCAACAGTGGCCACACCCATGCTCGACTTTACTGGTTTGGGTATTTTGCAAGAAGCTCGATAGTCTGATCAGGAATGCAGAATGGCTAATGAGGAACTAAGACCGATTATCGTCAAGCGAATAAAAAAGGTCGCTGGCGGGCATCATGGTGGAGCATGGAAAATTGCCTATGCTGACTTTGTTACCGCGATGATGGCGTTTTTTCTGTTGATGTGGTTGCTCGGTTCAACAGCAAAAGGTAATCTTAATGGGATTGCGGAGTATTTCCAAACTCCGCTCAAGGTCGCCATGGCCGGCGGTGATGGTAGTGGCGACAGCTCGAGTGTCATTAAAGGTGGCGGTAAAGATCTTACTTTGCGTGATGGTCAAAATAAAAAAGGCGATGTTGAGGCGCAAAAAAAGAGTTATAACCTTCAAGCTGCAGAGGCCGCATTAGCAAAAGCAGATGCCGAGCGGCTTAAGGTTTTGAAGGGCAAGATTGAGACGGCAATCGAGTCAAATGCGATATTAAAGCAGTATAAGAAGCAGCTATTATTAGATATTACAACCGACGGTTTACGTATCCAGATGGTTGACGAGCAAAACAGACCGATGTTTGCCTCTGCAAAAGCTGATTTGCAACCCTATACAAGAGAAATTCTGCATGAGATTGGTAAGGCATTAAACGATGTGCCAAACAGAATCAGTTTGTCTGGGCACACCGATGCAGCACCTTATGGCAGTGGCGAGAAGGGATATAGTAATTGGGAGCTGTCTGCTGACAGAGCAAATGCGTCTCGTCGTGAACTGATTTACGGCGGTATGGATGAAACTAAGGTTCTAAGAGTCGTCGGTTTATCATCATCGGTTTTGTTTGATAAAGAAGATCCTCTCAATCCGATTAATCGACGCATAAGTATCATCGTTATGAATAAAAAAGCTGAACAATCTGCTTCACAAGACGGTGGTTCAATTGAACTGACAAATCCTTCTGAGCCCTCAGCTGAAGTTCCTGTAAAAGTGGTGCAATAGTTACACGGGCATAATCGGATCAGATGAATAGAAAATTGGGATGCTGAATATGTCAAAAAAGAAAGTATTAGGGTCTCATGTAAAAGAGCTCTTGTCTGGCGTCTCAAGTCATGGGAACGAACATCTGCTGGAAGTAGAGACTGATCTAGTTCAAACTACTATTCTGCTCGCTGAGGCGATCGAAAAACTTGGGGCGAGTTTTTTGGCCTTGCATGCAGCCATAACCAGTCAGCAAGAAGAAATTGATTTGGTTATTTCCTCTGGCGCGGCACCAACTGCCAGTATTGATCGACTTAAAGTGATACAAGTTGACATTGCTGTTCATATTAATGCTGCTGTTACTAGCCTTCAATTCCAGGATCTTACTAGCCAGCTTATTTCCCGAACTGTTCAACGCAGTGCCGGTTTACGAGAGGTTTTGAGCAATCTAGGTTTGGTTGGCGATGGCATTCCGCTTGATAGTGAAACGGATGAAATAGCCTTATTGCTCAAAGATATAACCCAGCGGTTAGAAAAACAAAGCATTGAATTAAAAAGTTTATTGCGTAAAGCTGTAAATCAAAAACATTTAGATAGTGGTGACATTGAGTTATTTTAACTACTCAATGATGATGGGATGTGTGTCCCTTTAATCTGCATAACGGAGTGATGATGGCCAAGACAATTTTAGCAGTGGATGATTCTGGTTCTTTGAGACAAATGGTGGCGTTTAGTCTCAAAGCAGCTGGTTATCTAGTTATCGAGGCGGTCGATGGGCAAGATGGTTTGGAGAAAGCGAGAAATCAAGTAGTTGATCTCGTTTTAACTGATCAAAATATGCCCAGAATGGATGGCTTAACCTTGATTAAGTCCTTGCGTGCTCTACCAACCTATCAGCGAGTACCCATCCTTATGTTGACTACGGAGTCGAGTGACGATATGAAGGCGAAAGGTCGAGCTGCCGGTGCAAACGGTTGGTTGGTAAAACCTTTTGATCCTCAGAAGTTAACTGAGGTCGTTAAAAAAGTCATTGGATAAACCTCCTTTGAGACTACTTTTTTAATGCGAGCCAATCACGGAGTACGACAATGACGATTGACATGAGTCAGTTTTTTCAAGTTTTTTTCGACGAGGCAGAAGAGCTGCTTGCGGAGAAAGAAAAACTATTGCTGGCCGTCGATATTTCCTCCCCCGATCCTGAAGATCTGAATGCCATATTTCGTGCAGCACACTCCATCAAAGGTGGCGCCTCTACATTTGGCTTAACTGATATGACTGAAGTGACACATATACTTGAGTCACTTTTAGATAAGATCAGAAAAGGGGAGATGGCCTTAACATCTGAACACGTCGACGCTTTTTTGATTGCAAAAGATATCTTAAAAATGCAATTGGATGGACATAAGCATGGCAGCCCAGTGGATCAGGATGCCGTAGCAGATGTCAGAATGTTGCTGCAATCTTTGTCGCAAGACGCTGTACCCATTGCTGCGCCAGTTGCTAGTTTTGCGGATAGATCGAGAGATGTAGACCACGAGAACGTGATTTACACATCTTGTTTTCGGGTAGAGCTACCTCCGATATCTGCCGATGACATTAAAGCTATCGTATCTGAATTAGGTTTACTCGGATTTATTAGCAAAGAGGAAGTTGAAAAAGGTCGTACGGTCGTTACCTTGAACACCAACGAAAGTCAGGACGATATTATTGCAATATGTTCTTTTATCTTGAACCCTGATGATTTAAAAATTACTAGAACCGATTTTGTTTCAGCTAAAGCTAGTTCAAAAAATAATCAATCTGACGACGATTTAGGTTATGGCTTTTTCGAGCCAATTGAATCAATGTTTCCTCCTCTGGCGGGTGGTGAACAATCGCCGGCAGCTACTAATAAAGAGCCTGTATCCGGTTCTAATCTTGTCGGTGCTGATAAGAAAAATTTAGTTAAGAAAGAAGTTGAAAAAGCATCGGTATCGCAGGAGTCGTCGACGATCAGGGTTGGTATTGAAAAAGTGGATCAGCTGATCAATTTGATCGGTGAGCTAGTGATTACGCAAGCGATGTTGGAGCAACGCACCCAAGTACTGGATCCTATTGAACACGAGCGCTTAGTTAGTAGCGTGGCACACCTGACCAGAAATACGCGTGATCTGCAAGAGGCAGTGATGTCTATACGTATGATGCCTATGGACTATGTTTTTTCCCGTTTCCCGCGAATGGTGCGTGACCTAGCGAGCAAACTTGGTAAAAAAGTTGAGTTCGTCACTTATGGCGCCTCTACCGAGTTAGACAAAGGATTGATCGAAAGAATCGTTGATCCCTTAACTCATCTGGTCAGAAATAGCATTGATCATGGTATTGAGATGCCAGCGTCCAGGCTAAAGGCAGGTAAACACGAGGCCGGTAAGTTATCGTTATCTGCAGTTCACCAAGGCGGTAATATTGTCATCGAAGTTAGTGATGATGGCGGTGGATTGCACCGTGAAAAAATACTCGCTAAAGCCAAGCAAAATGGTTTGCCCGTATCTGATGCTATGTCTGACAGCGAAGTTTGGTTGCTTATTTTTGCGCCAGGATTTTCAACTGCGGAGGCCGTTACCGATGTTTCCGGGCGTGGCGTTGGTATGGACGTGGTTAAACGCAATATTACTGCCATGGGAGGCGTGGTCGATATTCGATCAGCTAAAGGATTTGGTACGACCATCACTATCTCGTTGCCGCTGACACTGGCAATCTTAGATGGCATGTCGATTAAGGTCGGTGAGGAAGTTTATATATTACCTCTTGGCTTTGTGATGGAATCATTGCAGCCTGCGATGCAAGATATCAAAGAAATTAGTGGTAAGGGGCGAGTAGTTAAAGTGCGTGGAGAATACTTACCCTTAATTCCTCTATACGAATGTTTTGATATCCAACCTAAATTTACACAGCCTTCTGATGGTATTGCTGTAATCGTAGAAGTTGATGGGAAAAAAGCAGCGCTATTTGTTGATGATTTAGTAGGGCAGCAGCAGGTAGTCGTTAAAAATATTGAATCCAATTATCGTAAAATCCCAGGAATTTCTGGTGCTACTATTTTGGGTGATGGTGGCGTATCTTTGATTCTTGATGTCGCTGCTTTATTGAGATCAGCTAGGTAGTTTTAGTATTTACAGTTAATAACAAGGGGTAGAAATATGATGCAGTCTGCGCAAACGTCTGACAATAAAGATGCCAAACTCGATGCTTCGGGATCAGATATAGCTACACACGAATTTTTAGCGTTTACTCTCGGCAACGAGGAATACGGAATTGATATTCTGAAGGTTCAGGAAATTCGTGGATACGAAGCCGTAACACGTATTGCTAACGCACCAAATTTTCTTAAAGGTGTTATCAATCTGCGCGGAATTATCGTTCCGGTTGTTGATATGCGGATTAAATTTAATTTGGGTGAGCCAACTTACGATCAGTTCACGGTCGTTATTATTTTAAATATTGGCGGACGTATTGTCGGCATGGTTGTTGATAGTGTCTCCGATGTGACAACTTTGTTGCCAGAGCAAGTACGACCGGCACCAGAGATGGGAACAACATTTAGTTCAGATTTTCTGATTGGTTTGGGTACCTTAGAAGAGCGCATGCTCATTTTGGTCGACATCGATAAATTAATGTCGAGTCCAGAAATGGGGCTTGTTGATTCTCAAGTTTAGAAGTGTAGACGTGTAATTAAGCGCGGTATTTTTGTCTAGTTGCAACAAGTGTCTGTAAAAATTAAACCTAAAAAATTGAGAGACTCGGGCTATGAATTTACGTCATTTTCGGATCGGTGCAAGACTAGGTATAGGTTTTGGCTTCATCATTGGCGGACTGATTATTGTGTTGATACTGGCTAGCCTGTTATCTTCACAAAACAGAAATACCATGATTCAAGGCTTAAATACAGCGAGCCAAAAGCAGGCCTTGGTTAATTCTATGAAAAGCTCTTTGCTCGAGGGTGGTATTGCGATGCGAAATATTGGCATTCAATCCGATGTCTCAGAGATGCAGAAAGAAGATGCCAAAGTAAAACTGCAACGCAAACGCTACGACGACGCAAAGGATAAACTGTCAAAGCTTGGGTTGAATGATGATGAGAAGAAAATTCTTGCAGAGATTGCGAGAATTGATCAGGAAATAGACAAGCCGTTTAAAGACGCTGTCGGTCAGGCTCTAGCGTTTAATGCTGAAGGCGCGATTAAAATTATCTCCTCGGTTATTGATCCATTAAGTACTAAATCTATCTTGGAAATGAACAAGTTAGTTGATCTGCAGGAGTCTGCATCAAAGCAAGTATTTGAAATCTCAGGCGCCAACAGCACCAAGCTAAACTTTTGGTTGTTCGTTGTATTAGCTGGTGCGCTAGCCATTGCCGTATTTTTTGCATGGATTATTACTAAGAGTATTACGCAGCCTTTAAAAGAAGCTATTTCTGTTACTGAACAGGTTGCATCTGGTGATTTATCTGCCCATGTTAGTGTGAGTGGTAAAGACGAAGTTTCATCTCTTTTATTCGCTTTAAAAGAGATGACAGAAAGTTTGGCTAATACTGTTGGTCAAGTACGAACTGGCACAGAAACGATCACAGTCGCATCCCAAGAGATTGCCTCAGGCAACGCCGATCTCTCCAGCAGAACAGAATCCCAAGCCAGCTCGCTAGAAGAAACTGCCAGCTCCATGGAAGAGCTCACCAGCACCGTCAGGCAAAATGCAGATAACGCCCGGCAAGCCAATCAACTCGTTGTCTCCGCTACTGGTGTTGCCGTCAAAGGTGGTGCTGTTGTCAATCAAGTCGTTAGCACCATGGGCTCGATTAAAGAAAGCTCCCGCAAGATTGTCGACATTATCAGCGTCATCGACAGCATCGCCTTCCAGACCAACATCCTCGCCCTCAATGCCGCAGTAGAAGCTGCCAGAGCCGGAGAGCAAGGACGAGGATTTGCCGTTGTCGCCTCAGAGGTGCGTAATCTCGCCCAACGCAGTGCCAGCGCTGCCAAAGAAATCAAATCTCTGATCGACGACTCGGTCGACAAAGTCAACCAAGGCGGCAAACTGGTAGACGAAGCTGGCAAAACCATGGACGAGATTGTCACCAGCGTCCAGCATGTCGCCGACATCATGAGCGAGATCACCGCCGCCAGCCAAGAGCAAAGTGCAGGGATAGAACAAGTCAATCTAGCGATTACGCAGATGGATGAAATGACGCAGCAAAATGCAGCGTTGGTAGAGCAGGCAGCAGCGGCAGCAGAGAGTATGGAAGAGCAGGCGCAGGCCTTGGCGCAGGCGGTTAGCGTATTTAAACTTACCTCCGCAAGTAACACTCCCCCGGCAAAGTCAATACGAGTGAATCCTGTGGTCCAGAAAAAAGACCTTAAACCAAAATTAAAACAAATCGCCTCTCGGGCAGAGTCTTCCGTATCAACTGGTAAAAGTGCAAAAAAGGAGAATACGGATGACTGGGAAGAGTTTTAATTTAGTATTTAATAATGACTAAAATGATTAAATTTACTTTTTTTGTTATATCGAATTTTGGTTAATCATAAAAATTAAAACACCTAAGCATCAAAGTGCAAATTTAATCTGATTAACTACCCTAGGCAGGTATATGCATATTTTTCTGAAATTAACTTAATCTAGGATGATGAGTTAATCAATATGCTTAATATTAAGGATAATTTAATGACCAAGTCTGCTGAAAAGGGTAAGAGCGAGACCTCAAAGGAATTTGACTTTAATGCAAAAGACTTTAATCGCGTCAGAGACTTGATTTATCAAAAGGCTGGAATTTCTCTTGCTGATAGTAAACAAGAGATGGTTTACAGCCGCTTAGCTCGTCGTCTTCGGGCAACAGGAATGAACTCGTTTTCTATTTATCTCGATAGTTTGGAGACCGATAATTCTGAAGCTGAGTGGGAGGCTTTTACTAATGCGCTTACCACCAACCTGACCTCTTTCTTTCGAGAGGAGCATCACTTTCCCTTACTTGCCGAACACGTTAAAAAAATAAAAGAGCCAATTAACGTCTGGTGCTCTGCTAGCTCCACTGGCGAGGAGCCTTATTCAATCGCAATGACCTTGTGCGAGGCATTTGGTACTCTGAAGCCTCCAGTGCATATTATCGCAACCGACATAGATACCAACGTATTAGCGACCGCCTCAAGAGGAGTCTACAACCTTGATCGCTTGGATAAGATGTCGCCAGATAGAGCGAAGAAATTTTTCCTAAGAGGGAAGGGCGCGCAAGATGGATTGGTTAGGGTTAGGCCAGAGTTGAGAGATTTAATCACTTTTAAACAGCTGAATCTGTTAGCCGATGTTTGGCCAATTAATGGTGTTTTTGATGCTATTTTTTGTCGCAATGTGATGATCTACTTCGATAAGCCGACCCAAGGTGCAATTCTAAAAAAATTCGTCCCATTAATGAAATCAGATGGTTTACTCTTTGCTGGACATTCTGAGAATTTTTTGTACGTATCTGATGACTTCAAACTTAGAGGCAAAACAGTCTACGAGCTGGCAAGTGAACATGAAGTACGTAGTAAAGCAGTTTCGCGCCATTCGAACAAAGGTTAAGCCATGAGCCAGTTAAGTGAAGAGCATTTCGCTACGAATATTTATTACGACCGTACCTTTGATTGTGACGCTGCAAAAATTTTGCCTGGTGAGTTTTATTTCACAGGAAAAGATATGTTGATTGTTACCGTTCTTGGTTCTTGCGTCTCCGCTTGCATAAGGGATCGTGTTTCTGGTGTCGGAGGGATGAATCATTTCATGCTGCCAGATGGCGGAGCAGATTCTGATAATCCTGTTTCTGCATCAATGCGCTACGGTACCTATGCAATGGAAGTTCTGATCAATGAATTATTAAAAGCGGGTGCTAAACGCGAAAACATGGAGGCCAAAGTATTTGGCGGGGGTAATGTTTTGAGAGGGTTTACTGCGATCAATGTTGGTGAAAGAAACGCGAAATTTGTGCTCGATTATTTGCGCGCTGAGCGAATGCGCGTTATTGCTGAGGACTTAAACGACATCTACCCTCGCAAAGTATATTTTTTTCCAAAAACAGGTAAGGTTCTTGTGAAGAAGCTCAAAGTTGAACACAATGATACGTTGAGGAAACGCGAAAATGATTACGCCAGTCGACTCAAAGCCACGCCTGTTAGTGGTGAAATTGATTTGTTTTAAGCAAAAATAATAAGAGACTGTTGTACGCGCGGAGTATGTGATGAAAATTAAAGTATTGATTGTGGACGATTCGGCGCTAATACGGAGCGTTCTCAGTGAGATCATTAGCAGACAGCCCGATATGGAAGTCGTTGGCGTCGCGCCCGATCCGTTGGTCGCCAGGGATTTGATCAAGCAAACAAATCCAGATGTTTTGACGCTTGATGTTGAAATGCCAAAGATGGATGGGCTAGATTTTTTAGAAAAACTCATGCGCCTTAGACCGATGCCAGTCATTATGGTTTCGTCTTTGACTGAGCGTGGATCTGAAATCACCATGCGAGCGCTAGAACTGGGCGCAGTCGATTTTGTTACCAAACCAAAGCTATCGATTCAAAGCGGTATGTTGGAATATGCAGAACTGATTGCCGATAAAATTCGTGCTGCTTCAAAGGCGCGAATTCGACCACGGGCAGTTCATGCAAGTGATTTGAATAAAGGTGACTTAACTGCACTGCCAATGGTGAAAAATCCGCTGACCAGTAGTGAAAAACTCATCATCATTGGCGCTTCTACTGGTGGAACAGAAGCGATCAAGAATTTTTTAGTTCAAATGCCCTCGGATTGCCCTGGGATTTTAATCACTCAACATATGCCTGAGGGTTTTACTCGTTCTTTCGCTAAAAGATTAGACGGGCTTTGTAAAATTTCAGTTAGTGAGGCCGCTGGTGGCGAGCGTGTATTGCCAGGACATGCTTATATTGCGCCTGGCCATTCCCACTTGCTTTTGGCCAGGAGTGGCGCAAATTATGTGACCCAGCTAGATGCCGGTCCTGCAGTGAACCGACATCGCCCCTCTGTAGATGTTTTGTTTCGCTCTGCGGCCACCTATGCCGGTAAAAATGCAGTTGGCGTTATTCTGACCGGAATGGGCAAGGATGGTGCTGTTGGTATGTTGGAGATGAAAAACGCAGGCGCCTATAATTTTGCCCAAGACGAAGCAACTTGTGTAGTATTTGGAATGCCTCGAGAAGCAATCGCAATCGGTGCGACACATGAAGTTGGTCCCTTAAATGAGTTGCCAACCAAGGTTTTGCATTATCTTGCGTTACACGGTAGTCGAGCCTTGCGCGTTTAAGTGAGCAAAATTCATATTCTTGTGGATTTTGCTCACCACTTTGTATTAATTTGACAGATAATGTTTATAACTATACTTAAAGAAATAATGGAGTAATTTATGGCCGATCAGAATCTCAAATTTTTAGTTGTTGATGACTTTTCAACGATGCGCCGTATTGTACGTAATTTGCTTAAAGAGCTTGGATACTCTAATGTCGATGAGGCAGAGGATGGTGCCATGGGATTAGCCAAATTGAAAAGTGGTGATTTCGATTTCGTGATTTCTGACTGGAATATGCCTAACATGGATGGGCTGACGATGTTGCAACACATTCGTGCTGATCCAGCGCTTGCTAAGTTGCCAGTATTAATGGTGACTGCCGAGGCGAAAAAAGAAAATATTATTGCGGCTGCTCAAGCAGGTGCAAATGGTTATGTTGTAAAACCATTTACAGCAGCGACTCTTGATGAGAAATTATCGAAAATTTTTGAAAAATTAGGAAAGCCTGCATAGCAGAACTTGTATTTATTAAGAAGTAAATATGAGTGTAGATATGGACAACACTATTCCATAAAATGAGCTCTGTACCAAAGTCGTTAATATGACCAGGCTGTTGCATGACAGCCGTCATCGTCTAAGCTTAGTTACCTGAACGAGCTGTGTAAGAATTGCTTGATAGCGTTGCTTTTTAATTACTGAATCTTGTATCTTTTTTTCTGTTTAATTCCACTATACCTATTGTGCCTTATGAGTGACGCTAATTTCATTGTAAGAGAGCCGTTGCTTGATCCCAAACAGCGCGTTATCGGCTTCCAGTTATCTTGGCAAAGTCCAAGTCAATCTGCGCCAATGAGTATTCAGGATCTGGATTCCTTGATGGAGTTTGTTGCTGAGAATTTGAACGATGAAGAAACTGGATTTTTACTAGGAGATAGCGTCTTATTTTTAGAGGCAGCGCCAGAACTATTGCTTACCGACGGCCTGAAATTATTACCACCTAAAAACACGGTATTGATATTGTCAAAACGTGATTTTACTAACCCGACTACCTTAGAGGCGATAAAAGAACTACGTGCTTTGGGTTATGGTATTTGTATGCGTGGCGCTGATCTGAGCACCTTGGAGAGATCTTTCTTCATGCAGATTTCTCATATTGAAGTCCAGTTGAACGCGTCTAACTTTGCATCTCAGGCAAAGGTGTATGCAGCGTTAAAACAATCCGCCATACATATGGTTGCTCGCAATGTGTCAACTTGGCAGGATTTTGATGCATGCTCTGCGCTTGGCTTAGAGTCGTTCGTTGGTAAGCTACATTTAACGCCTCGCCCTAGCGCGGACAAAAAAGGATTAAATACAGCGCAGACGACCATTTTGCAGTTAATGGAAATGATCAGGAAAAACGCTGACATTCAACAATTAGAATCTGTTGTAAAGAGAGATGCTACTTTAGCGTATAAATTATTGCGTTACATCAACTCTGCTGGTTTTGGTTTGCGTACAGAAGTGCAATCCCTCAAGCATGCTGTGCAGATACTAGGTTATAGCCCTTTATATCGCTGGCTATCTGTATTGCTGGCGACCGCAAGTACCAGCGGTTACTCACCAGTTTTATTAGAAACAGCCATTGTCCGTGGTCGATTTGCAGAGTTACTTGGACAGCCTCACATGTCCAAATCTGAAGCTGAAAATCTTTTCGTTGCCGGTATGTTCTCTTTGCTGGATAGATTGCTGGGCGTGCCTATGGATGAGGTTTTATCAACGATCCAATTACCAGAAGCTGTTACCGAAGCGCTGATTTCCAGAGGCGGAAGCTATGGCCCTTATTTGGCATTAGCCGAGGCTTGTGAGTTAAATAGTATGTTGGTTGGCTCTTTAGCAGAGTCGCTGCGTATTACACCAACAGATGTCAACACGGCACATCTTGCGGCTTTAGTTTGGGCTAAAAACATTGCCTCGCTTTAACAGAGGCAGGCAAAACAAGTCTTAATTACGATATCTTAATTGCAGAGATGAGGAGCCATGTTTTTCCTCATCTCGCGCAAGCTGTAACACTTCTTTTTTTAAATCAAAATTTTCCAGTAGAACAACGCAAGGCAGTTCGCCAAAGGTGCAATTGTAGGTGTAGCGTTTGTACTTAAACCGTGATGGCGTTAATCCCCTGGGCGCCGTACGCTATCTGGGTTGCAAAGAAGTGGTAGCGGTCTAATAGAAAGTCTAAATTTAATATACTCCCCACCATTTCTGATAAATATGCTCTATTGTCCAGTGATTACCTGGACAATAAAATATACCCGTGGAGAGTATATTTTCTTTCTCTAATTCCTCTTTAATGCATTCGCGTTTAATTCAACTATTTGAACGATAGATAAAAGCCATCGTTCTATCTCTGATTCCGCTCTTCAATATTGCTTGTTCTAATCACGCCATCGCTATTGCGCGTGCAGATCAAGAGTGCTTCGTCGCTTTTAAAAAAGCTGTCTTTTCTGAAAATCTAAGTTTACGTCACATCTCACTCGCTCCGTTTTTTTTGGTTTACTGAAATAGGGGGTAAATCGTCACTTGTTCGGCGCATCTACAGAATGCAACATCGCCAATAATCACACTTGTATAAATGTGTAATAGCAGCGTTTTGCTTGCTTCTTAGAAATAGATGGGAGTCGGTAATGGCCGAAGATAGCGATCTCGAAAGAACCGAACCGGCGTCGCCCAAGCGCTTAGAGCAGGCGCGTGAGGAGGGTGATGTCCCGCGCTCAAGAGAGTTGTCTACTTGCACGATCTTGCTTGCTGCGGGCGCTGGCTTGTGGATGTCCGGCGGTTCTTTAATCAGACAGTTGAATCATATGCTCATCGATGGATTATCGATGGAGCGAACTTTGGCGTTTGATCACGATATGTTGTTTTCTCACATCGGCATGATCTTGATGGATGTGTTGCTTGCTTTTGCTCCGCTAGGTGGTTTGTTGATGCTGGTTGCGATTGGATCTCCGTTACTAATCGGTGGCTGGCTTTTTAGTGCTAAAGCCTTGCAACCTAATTTTAGTCGTATGAATCCTTTGTCTGGTCTGACGAATATGATTTCGTCCAAGGCCGGTGTGGAGTTAGTTAAGGCAATTCTCAAAGCGCTGATTGTTGGAACGGTTGCTTGGATCGTCGTAATGAATCAAAAAGATGCCATCTTCGGCCTTGCTTCCGAGCCTTTGGCCGCTGGCAGCGCGCACATGGCAACCATGCTTGCGATCTGTTTTTTATCGATCGTCGGTGCCTTGGTATTGATTGCCGGAATTGATGTTCCATACCAAATGTGGAGTTATGCCAAAAAGCTCAAAATGACACATCAAGAGGTTATACAAGAATCAAAAGAAGCCAATGGTAATCCCCAGATTAAAGCCAAAATCCGCGCGCAACAGCGTGAAATGGCACGTCGCCGGATGATGTCAGAAGTGCCGACAGCGGATGTCGTGGTCACCAACCCAACGCATTATGCAGTCGCTTTAAAATATAAAGATGGTAGCAACGGTGCGCCAAGAGTGGTCGCCAAAGGCGCTGACGCCGTCGCTGCAAAAATTCGTGAATTGGCCGCTGAGAACAATATTCCTTTGCTGGAGGCACCACCGTTAGCACGTGCTTTGTTCAAGCACACAGAGTTAGGCGACGAAATCCCAGAAACACTTTACGCCGCCGTTGCAGAAGTGTTGGCTTACGTCTTCCAGTTAAAAACATTCCGTCAGCATGGTGGCCTCAGGCCGTCTGCGCCTTTCGATCTGGCAGTTCCTGCCGAACTTGATCCAAATAACGCTCCTCAACCAGCCAATACCGTCGGAGCTAATCCATGAATGGTTTTAAATTACCCGCTTGGATGAGCATATTTAGCAATAAGGCCATTGCTGCACCGATACTCATCATCATGATGTTGTCGATGATGATATTGCCGCTGCCCGCCTTTGTGCTCGATGTCTTTTTTAGCTTCAATATTGCCTTGGCAATCATTGTTTTGCTGACCAGCTTATACACCATCAAGCCACTAGATTTTATGGTGTTTCCAACCGTGTTATTGGTAAGCACGATGTTGCGCTTGTCACTCAACGTGGCATCAACCCGGGTAGTGTTGACCGAGGGGCATACTGGTCCAGATGCTGCCGGTAAAGTGATTGAGGCCTTTGGTCATTTTCTGATTGGCGGTAACTATACAGTTGGTATTGTGGTATTCGTTATTTTGACGATTATTAACTTTACTGTCGTTACCAAAGGTGCTGGCCGTATTGCGGAGGTCGGTGCCAGATTTGCATTGGATGCGATGCCTGGTAAGCAAATGGCGATTGATGCAGATTTAAATGCAGGTCTGATTGTAGAACAAGAAGCACGTCGTCGCCGTACCGAAGTCGCGCAAGAAGCTGAGTTTTATGGCGCGATGGACGGTGCTAGTAAGTATGTGCGTGGCGATGCCGTGGCAGGCATTATGGTCACTATCATCAATATTGTCGGTGGCTTAATTGTAGGTATGGTGCAGCATGATCTGGATTTTGCAACGGCGCTAAAAAACTATACTTTGCTGGCGATCGGTGATGGTTTGGTTGCGCAGATCCCATCACTGATTATTTCAACAGCAGCAGGTATCGTCGTATCTCGGGTTGCCAGTGATCAGGATATTGGCGGTCAACTGATAGGCCAATTATTCGCTAAACCACAGGTGCTGTTTATTACAGGTGGTATCGTTGGTGGAATGGGTCTGATTCCAGGTATGCCACATGTGGCTTTTTTATTGTTAGCCTTACTTTTGATCGGTGGCGGTTATTTATTAACCAAAAAATCGGATGTCGTCGCAAAGCCTGAAGAGCAAGTTGTAGCGCCAGTTGCGCCATCTGAAATGGAAGAAGCAACATGGCAAGACATCCTGCCAGTAGATACTTTAGGTTTAGAAGTTGGTTATCGCCTCATTCCTTTAGTTGATAAAGGGCAGGGCGGGGAGCTGCTTAGACGCATTAAAGGTATCCGCAAGAAGTTTGCGCAAGAGGTGGGGTTCTTGTCGCCTCCTGTGCATATCAGAGACAACTTAGAATTGAAACCGTCTGCTTATAGGATCACGCTCAAAGGTGTTGAGGTTGGCGTTGGTGAGGCAATTACTGGTCAGTATCTGGCGATTAATCCTGGCATGGTATCTGGTACCTTGCCGGGTCCGATTACTACAGATCCAGCGTTCGGATTGCCTGCAACCTGGATTGACGCTGCCATGCGCGAGCAAGCCCAGACGATGGGTTATACCGTAGTGGATGCCGGTACTGTCATTGCTACTCATCTCAACCATTTAATTACATCGCATGCGGCTGAATTGTTAGGTCGTCATGAAGTTCAGCAATTGATGGATCACCTTGCAAAAGATACGCCAAAGTTAGTCGAGGAATTGGTGCCCAAACTATTGCCACTCTCTATTTTGCAGAAGGTATTACAAAACCTCTTGATCGAGGGTGTGCACATCCGCGATATGCGCACCATTATCGAAACCTTGTCAGAGCATGGCATGCATACCCAAGACGCGAACGAGCTAACGACTTACGTTCGTATTGCATTAGGTCGTGCAATTGTGCAGCAGATATTCCCGTCCACCAATGAGTTGACTGTCATGACATTAGATAACCGGTTAGAACGTTTGCTGATGCAAGCATTGCAAACGAGTGGCTCTGATGGTGCTGGTATTGAGCCAGGATTGGCCGATACCTTGGCAACACAGACAGAGGCCGCAGCCAAGCATCAAGAGCAGATGGGTTTAGCGCCGGTTCTCTTAGTACCCGGTCCTTTAAGAGCGCTGTTGTCGCGTTTCTTGAGACGCACTTTGCCTCAGTTAAAAGTGTTATCGCAAGCAGAATTACCAGAAACAAAAACAATTAGAGTTACCGGCCTGGTTGGAGGGCAATTATGAACGTGAAGAAATTTTCAGCGAATACATCGCGCGAGGCAATTCGTATGGTGAAGGATGCACTCGGTTCGGATGCGGTCATTCTCTCTAACCGTAATGTCGATGGAAAAGTGGAAATACTGGCGATGACAGATGAGACGATGAGTTCAATTGCGACATCATCGGATTCGCGTACGATCCCAGAGATTGCGAAATTTCCACCACGGTTACAGCAGGCTGAACAGGGACGGCAAGCCAGCGAATCGCCTCTGTTCTCAAAATCTCAGCCACACGCCTTAGATAACTTAGTCAGTGGCGGTGAATTAGCCGACGTGATGACTGAAATCCGGTCTATGCGCAGTATGCTGGAAGCGCAGCTGGCGGAGATATCCTGGACGAATACCCAAAAGCGTCAACCTCAAAAAACAGAAGTAATGCGGGAGATGCTGGCAACGGGTTTCAGTGCAAGCTTGTCCCGTTATCTCGTCGATAAAATGCCAGATTCAGAAACTGTCGCTAGCAGCATGGATTGGATTAAAGCGGTCTTAAATCGCAATTTATCTACCATCAATAATGAGAGCGAAATCTTAGAAAAAGGCGGCGTTTATGCTTTGGTTGGCCCTACAGGCGTAGGCAAAACCACCACCACAGCAAAACTCGCTGCCCGCTGCGTGATGCGCCATGGCCCTGCCAAACTGGCATTGATTACGACGGATGGTTATCGTATTGGTGGCTACGAACAATTGCGTATTTACGGCAAAATATTAGGCGTGATGGTGCACTCGGTCAAAGATGAATCTGATTTACGAATTGCTTTGTCTGAACTAAAAAATAAACATACCGTATTAATCGATACGGTCGGCGTCAGCCAACGCGACAAAATGGTGACGGAGCAGGTTGCTATGTTGTCTGGTGCAGATGCCAATGTGAAACGCTTATTGTGTTTAAACGCGACCTCTACAGGCGAGACACTCAGTGAGGTCGTTCGGGCTTATCAGGGTAGCGGGTTGGCGGGATGTATTTTGACCAAGCTTGATGAGGCCGCGACTATCGGCGGCGTGTTAGATATCGCAATTCGTCAAAAGCTTCATATCTATTATCTCGCCAGTGGCCAGCGTGTGCCTGAGGATTTGCACATCGCAAACAAGCAGTACCTGGTTGATCGCGCATTCAAATTAAAACGAGAGACATCTGCCTATCGATTGCAAGATGAAGAGCTACCGATGGTGATGGCAAATGCGGCTATCGCCTCCGCCGCGAATACCAATAATGGTTTGAGGGAGGTGTCTTTTGGCTAGTTTTGATCAGGCAGAAGGCTTGCGCCGGATGTTAGAGGCGCCAAGACCTCGTGTGCTCACGTTTTTATCCGCTTTGCGTGACGAAGAAAAAAGTGGCATGCTTATTAATTTAGGTGCTTCTCTTGCGAGAAAAGGGCAGCAAGTCTTGATGGTTGACGCCAGATCTTCGGCCAATAGTATTGGCGCGTGGCTCAATGCAAATACCGAGCAGACCTTGTTGGACGTTGCAAGACAACGGCGTACAATGCAAGAGGCAGTAAAAATTGTATCAGCAGGCTTATCTGTGACGATGCTCTCAAAATATGCGACTGCATTGGCGCGACTGCCGGCCGAAAATACTAAGCGTTTATCCCGTGTTTTTGATGTTGCTGCAAACAGTGCGGACTTAGTCATTGTGGACAGCGAAATTGATGGCGATGATGCGTTCCCGCTAGCTTCATTTGAAGAGAGCGAAGTCGTAATACAAGTATCTGCCAATGCGGCCACGATTAAAGATGCTTATGGTTTGATTAAACGTGTCAATAACCGCGTAGGCCGTCGTTCTTATGGTATTTTAGTATCGGGTGTAACAGAACCGGAAGCACGATTGGTTTATACCAATATGGCACAAGCAGCTAGTCGATATTTAGCAGTACCTTTGCATTTTGTTGGCTACGTGCCAGAGGACGATCACATGAAAAAAGCAGCGCATTTAGGTCGTTCGGTGATTGATGCATTCCCATTGGCGGGTGCCTCTATTGCGTTTTCTCAATTAGCTGAGCGGCTTGCCTTGACCGCAAGATCAACAGCCCGCTCAACATTAGGTTTACATGGATTGCCAGAGTTAGGTATTCGTCTCGGAATTTGATTGATTATGTACACCGCTAGCGGAAAATCAGATAAAAATTCCCTACTTACGGAGCATGCTCCACTAGTGAAGCGACTCGCTTATCAATTAAAAGCGAGATTGCCCCCCAGCGTCGAAGTTGATGACTTAGTGCAGGCCGGTATGATAGGTCTGCTAGATGCCGTTAACCGTTATGAAGACAATCACGGCGCACAATTTGAAACCTATGCAGTGCAACGCATACGCGGTGCAATGCTGGATGAATTGCGCAGCAGTGATTGGCTGCCGCGTGGTGTGCGCCAAAACATGCGCAAAATTGAAAACGCAATGAACGCATTGCAGCAAAAATTAGGACGTCCACCGCTAGAAACGGAAGTTGCTAAGTTGCTGAAATTGAGTCTGGCCGAATACCAGGATTTGCTGGGTGAGAGTGGCGGACATCAACTCGTGTATTACGAAGATTTTCATGATGCAGATACCAAAGAGCATTTCCTCGATCATTACTGTAACGATCGTTCAGGCGATCCTTTAGAAGATCTTTTGCATGGCGATTTTCGTGATGCTGTGATCTTCGCGATTGATAGTTTGCCCGAGCGAGAAAAGCTACTCATGGGTTTGTATTACGAACAAGAGCTCAATTTAAAAGAGATAGGCGCCGTCATGGGCGTATCCGAATCCCGGATATCGCAACTTCATAGCCAGGCAGTAGCCCGACTCAGGGCTTCGTTAAGGGAGAAAGCGTGGACTGGGCTAGCCTAATTGGATTTATCTTAGTAGTTGTCGGCATCTTTTCAGGCCAGCTGATTGAGGGTGGACGCTTATCCTCCTTAGTGCAGCCTGCTGCGTTTGTTATCGTTGTCGTCGGCACGATTGGCGCTGTTTTGTTGCAAAGCCGGATGCCCACGTTTATCCGTGGCATAAAAATGCTACGGTGGATCATCTCCATGCCAATAGATACAAGTAAAAAAACTATACAAGAAGCCTTGATCTGGAGTGTTGTCGCACGTCGTGAGGGTTTCCTCAGTCTTGAGCGCTACATGGATTCTAGTAAAGATCAATTTATTAGCAAAGGCTTACGCCTGGTGATTGACGGTGTTGATCCATCCCGCTTAAAAGACATTCTTGACGTCGATATTTCTTTGTACGAGATGGAGCAAAGACAAGCAATAAAAATTTGGGAAGCCGCGGGAGGCTACTCGCCGACGATAGGAATCTTGGGGGCGGTACTCGGCTTAATCCATGTTATGGAGAATCTGACAGACCCAAGCAAACTCGGTAGTGGTATTGCAGTCGCTTTTGTCGCGACTATTTACGGTGTTGGATTAGCAAACCTACTTTTTCTACCCATTAGTAATAAGCTCAAAGAAATTATTCACCGGGAAGTTGTCCGGCGCGAGATGTTATCAGATATTTTTTATAGCATTGCTCTTGGTGATAGCCCTCGTGTAATCGAAGAGCGCCTGGCAAACCATAAAAATTAAATTGGTCATGAAGAGAAAGAAATACCAGGAAGAACATGATAACCATGACAGATGGTTAGTTTCTTACGCCGATTTCATCACCTTATTATTTGCTTTTTTTGTAGTGATGTACGCGATATCATCGGTCAACGAAGGCAAATATCGGGTGTTGTCTAATTCTCTTACGGGGGCATTCGGTAAAGCAGTTTTGGTGCAATCAGTAAAACGGGATATCGACGTTGAACCGACGATTAAGCTAGATCCTCTTCCCATCATCAGACCCAAAAATGCGGAACCATTACGCAAAGAACGTGAGCAAATGACTGGCATTGCACGCGATATTTTGGCCGTGCTGGAACCGTTGGTCAGAGAGGGGAAAGTACGCGTAACTCAGACTAGTCGCGGCGTAACGATAGAAATTAATGCTAGCGTGCTTTTTGCCCCTGGTGAAGCGAAGCTCAATGATGATTCAAACCAGGCATTAACGGCGATCGCTTCTGTATTGAAGTTAGATAGTCACGCAATTCAGGTCGAGGGATATACCGATAATCTTCCTATCAAAAATACTAATTTTCCCTCGAACTGGGAATTATCTGCTGTACGTGCAAGCACCGTAGTTCGATTGTTCACAGAAAATGGGGTCGATGAGAATCGAATGACTGCAGTTGGTCAGGGACCAAAAATGCCAGTTGGATCAAATGACACTATAGACGGCAGAGCGAGGAATCGACGCGTCACTGTCACTATCTTGGCTATTTTGCCGGAATCGGGTATTGATGTTCCGGTTACCTCTGCCGATAAAAGAACTAACTGAGCTTGTAATCTGCGTGTAATGTGTTAGTGCAAGTATAAGTGCAATACTAGTTATCAGCCTTGCACAAAAATACAGCTACGTGCTCGTTATATTTTACTTTTTTGCTAGGTAACGTGAAATACTGGATCAAATACTCATTCTCGATTAGACTATACTCACTATGAGTATAGTCTAGTCGTACAAATAATTATTAGGCGATAAGATATATTTGGAGGGTATGGTAGGGGAGTATATCAAGCTACCTAGTTTGTAAAACAATATATAGCTATCAAAAATTGTTATCTAATTGTGACTTTCGCAGACAAACCAGAGTTGACGCAGTAACTGTCGTTGGGTTCAATTAACCTGCAACGACACCACGACCCGTCATATTTTTGACAGTGGACTGACCATTAGGTCCGTACATTGATCCAGCGGGATTATTTTGTTGCAGTATATTTAATGCGTTTTGGTTGCGAGTGAATTGGCGGTTAATTAAAATGCCATTTGTGCGGTTATTTTCTTGCGCTTGCTCAGAAATTGTTAAAAGTGTTTTCCAGTAATTCGATGTTTCTACTTCTGCCGGAGCTT
This sequence comes from Undibacterium sp. RTI2.2, assembly GCF_035018705.1. Lineage (NCBI taxonomy): Bacteria > Pseudomonadati > Pseudomonadota > Betaproteobacteria > Burkholderiales > Oxalobacteraceae > Undibacterium > Undibacterium sp. RTI2.2. The sequence goes on from NZ_JASJXN010000019.1 coordinate 20,169, forward strand.
TTTCTAGTAATGCCTGCATGCCGGAATTATCTGAAGTGAATCCTAATTCTTTTAAGCTTGATGCGCGCAATTTTTCTAATTCTGACACTTTTGCTATTATGAGACTCTTGTTTTTAGTCAGATCAATTAGATCATTCACACGTGCTTCAACTAGCGCAGCTTGTTCCAATTTCAACAACTCAGATAATGATGTCATTTCTACGACTTCATCTTCAAGGCATTGATTTAATTGGAGTAGTTTTGCGCTGGAGAGGTTCATGATGATTGTTTTCTGGAGTTTAATAAATCTTTAACAGTCTCAAGCAAGCCATCAGCTACTTTTTCTGAGTTGACCTGGAAGCGTCCTTCAGAAATGGCGAGCTTAATTTCTTCCACTTTTTTTGTTGCAAACACACCGCTATTAGCCTGAGTATTTTGTAAAGCCTGCAATTGCGTCGACAGGGGCGAGATCTGCACCGTATGCGAAGGCGTCGTTGCTACCTCTGCTTTATCGGGCGAGCGATCAGTACGAACCTGAGTACCAGTTGGTACTGCCGGCGTACTTGGTAGTGCGTCATTAATTTTCACAGCGTTACCCTCTTTATTCGGATTTATATACATCTACGTTATGTATATCGGCTGCGTTATTTTAAACTTTAACCTTGAGTAAGGAAATATCGTTCCAAATGGTAATTTCCGATTCAATAGGTGACCTCAATGATCCCACCAGCTCTGGCTATTCCGCTAACTACTTGACCTGACATTGTCTTTGCTTTTGCTACTTGTCCTTCGCTGGCATTGTTTAATGCCTGTCCGTCAGTCGCCACTTGAAATCCTTTACCCGTACTGGTTACGCGCACGGATTGTCCTTGTTGCACTACCGGAGGATTTTTTAGTATGTCTCCTCTTAATGTAGTGCCAGACGTGACGGATGTCGTTATTGACCTGCCTATCGCTTGCTCTGGATTTGTCACAACACCATTTGGTAGGCTTGATAATTCTCCTTTGGTTTTGATTAGATCCGAGGCTGTCAGAACATGTCCTATCGCCAAAGATCCCGCAGTGACATAGTAATCGCCAGTAATTTGCACATTTGCTGTGAGATACACAATCCAAGGCGTTGGTTCTGCGCAGCGTACGCCTACCGTAATCTTGCCCCAAGGTTTACTTCCCTGAGGTAAAAATGGCAATAAATTAGGGCATGCAGCTAAGTTTAAGCGACTATCCAGTGGCCCAACGCTAATGCGCACATCGCCAGATTGGCCGGCGGACTGTGTTTTTAAAAAGTTTTCTGCTGCCTCTCTCACCGCCAAGGGATTTTGCTGAGCGTTGTTTGGCTCGGCAACGACTTGCGTGCTCAAGATTATGCTTAGGATGGCCAGCATTGATCTCGATATTAATCGCTTTTTCATTGGATTCTCGGTGGAAGCATTGAATCAAATTGTAGGTTTTATCTTGGAAAGTAAATCGAGGAATAGACGGTATTTTGGTCTTCTTTTTAGACGATTGGACTTGCCTTTACGGGGATAACATGCAAAGCATCAAAAACCGTTTAAACAGCCGCTGATATTGCTTTTACTTAAATTATCGCGTTGTTATCAAGCTAAAACTGGACTAAAGCAGATCGTAATTGGAGGGAATATGGCTAACAGAATCGACGATTATTTTCGTTTTCAAGAAACTGCGCTATCTGTCAGAGGGCAGCGTCAGCAATTGATTTCATCCAATATCGCTAACGCTGACACGCCCAATTATAAAGCGCGCGATATCGATTTTTCGTCCGCGATGAGTAATGCATTGAATAATGCAGCCACTTCAACATCGACTGGCGCTGCCGTCAACCAGAATGGCAATTTGGCTAATAATGCAATGAGCCAAACAGTAAATCAATCCTCAGCTGAGTTAATAAAAACATCTCCTAATCATCTTGACGGACAAAATAGTGCCGGCACTAGTCAGCTATTGTACCGAAACCCCGTACAGAGCAACGTGGACGGCAACACGGTAGATATGGATGTGGAGCGCAATCAATTCGCGGATAACTCTTTGCGTTATGAGGCTAGCCTTACTATGATTAATATGCAGATTCGCGGCATGTTGGCCGCTATCCAGGGGTAATTATGTCCTTATTCAATATTTTTAATGTCGCAGGTTCCGCCATGAGTGCCCAGGCACAGCGCTTGAATGTGGTGTCTAGTAATTTAGCCAACGCCGATAGCGTAACCAGCTCAAACGGTCAGCCCTATAAAGCCAAACAGGTCGTTTTTAGCGCCGTGCCGTCCAGCGATGCCACTGCCACATCCGTCAAGGTGAAGGAGGTCGTCGAAGATGGTAATCAACCTAAATTGATATATGACCCTAAGCATCCTCTTGCCGATGAAAAAGGTTATGTGGCGACGCCAAATGTCAATGTTGTCGAAGAAATGGTGAATATGATTTCTGCCTCTCGCTCTTACCAGACAAACGTTGATACGATGAATGCCGCTAAAACTTTGTTGCTTAAAACCCTTACTTTAGGTCAGTAAGTAATCATGTTGTTCAATGCTACTTAGTTTTGTTATTAGCAAAATTAGTAAAAGCATTGTGTTAAAAATGTCTCATCAGCGTATCAATAAAATACTTTTGCAACGCTCTAAATACTGGATGAAGGAGTTCAAATGACTACTATTACTAATACCGTTGATCCAGCTTTACTGGCGACGCAGAACGGTACTGCAGCGACAAAATCGACTGTAGCAGATACTCAAAATCAATTTTTGAATTTGCTCGTAACGCAAATGAAAAATCAGGATCCACTGAACCCGATGGACAACGCTCAGGTGACAAGTCAGTTAGCCCAGTTATCCACAGTAACAGGGATCAATCAGCTCAATGCTGCAGTCGCTACTTTAAGCACCAATATGATTGCTGGACAAAATTTACAGGCCGCCAACATGATTGGTCATGGTGTGATTGCACCTGGTAGTGCAATTAGTTTGTCTAGCGGTAAATCGATTTATGGCATCGATTTAGTTCAGGGCGCAGACAAGGTCGATGTCACGATTAAAAATGCCGCCGGTGCTACGGTTAAGACAATTAGTCTTGGCTCAACAGCATCAGGCCTTAATCAATTAACCTGGGATGGTAGCACCGATGCTGGTGGTGTTGCGGCTGACGGCCAGTACACATTCTCTGTAGCTGCAACTTCAGCAGGCAAAGCGGTGGATGCAACTGCATTAAGTTTTGGCCTCGTGTCTAGCGTTACATCCAACGCGCAAGGAGTTAAATTGAGTGTGGCGAATATTGGTGATATCAGTATGGCCGATATCAGAAAAATCTATTAAGAACAATCTGCAAAAAATCTATTCTTGTCATTTTAAGTTCAACTTCAGTTAATTTAATTCTAGTAAATAAGGGGAAATATCATGGGTTTTCAACAAGGCTTAAGCGGCTTAAACGCGGCATCCAAATCGTTAGACGTGATCGGCAATAACATCTCCAATGCCAGCACGGTTGGCTTTAAACAGGCAGAAGTGCAATTTGCCGATGTCTATGCCAATTCTCTCAATGGCTCAGGTGGTGGACAAGTTGGTATTGGTACTAAAGTTGCCGCGATTGCTCAGCAATTTACGCAGGGTAATGTGACCAATACGAATAATCCTTTGGATATCGCGATCAATGGCAATGGATTTTTTAGAATGAACACGAATGGCTCAGTGTCTTATACCCGGAATGGTCAATTCCAGTTAGATAAAAACGGCAATATTATCAATGCGCAGGGTGCACAGCTAACGGGCTATGTTGCTAATGCAAACGGTGTCTTATCGACTGGTGCCCCAGCGCCGATTAATATCAACACGGCTGATATTTCGCCAGCGCAAACCAAGGTCGCAAATGCACTCGTCAATCTGGATTCGCGTCAGACAAATCCTGGTGGTGCTTCACCGATCGCGTTTTCACCAACGGATCCAACTTCTTATAACAACGCGACTTCCGTATCTGTCTTTGATAGCTTGGGTAATTCACATGAGCTGCAAACTTTTTTTGCAAAAGACCCCGCCGCGTTGACATGGAATGTTTATGCCACAAGTGATGGAGTACCGATTGGTTATGTGCCTCCAGCAGCGCCTGTTGCCTTAGGACAGTTGACCTTTGACAATTTGGGCAAGATGGTTGCTGCAACGCCGGCATTTTCTGCAAATGATCCAAGAGCGTTAAAGGTTGCTGTTCCAGTTACCACTGGCGCGGTTACCCCAATTTCAACGCCGATTGATATCAAATTAGATTTTACTGGTTCAACCCAATTCGGTTCTAATTTCAGTGTTAGTACGCTCAAGCAGGATGGTTTTGCGTCAGGTAAGTTGTCCAGTTTTAGTACCGCTAAAGACGGGACGATCGTTGGTAGTTATACCAACGGTAAAACAGCAGTGTTAGGGCAAGTTGTTCTGGCGAGTTTTACCAACGCAAATGGTTTGCAGTCAGTTGGCGATAATCAATGGAACGAGACTTCAACCTCTGGCCAAGCGTTAATTGGCGCACCAGGCTCTAGCGGTCAAGGAACTTTGACCTCGTCTGCCGTTGAGGATTCAAACACAGATCTTACGGCGGAACTGGTCAACATGATTACTGCCCAGCGAGTTTATCAAGCTAATGCCCAGACGATCAAAACAGAAGATCAAATTCAGCAAACCTTGGTGAACTTGCGATAAGCATTAAATCAATAGACTGATATGACTCGCGCGAATGCGGGGTGCGCCTTTACGTTGGTGTGGTGGGCGTGAAGCAAATCCGTAGTTACACCGCGCGGGTTGACGTTAAATGGTTCGTACGATGCTTTACTCTTTTATGTTTTAATTTATATACTCCTAGTATGTATATTTAATTGTCTAGGTAATTTTTTGCTAATAGGGCGATTTTTAAGAAAGTGATGGGGAGTATATTAAGTTCCTCGTTATAAATTTGAAGCAATAGAAATGAAATTACGGTAATTGTTAGCGTTTAATTGTGTTTGTATGATCAGTAAAAATGTGTATTGCTTATTGAAGAGAGATATGAAATGGATCGTTTGATCTATACCGCGATGACGGGAGCGAAGCACATCCTTGAGCAGCAGGCGACAAATTCTAATAATCTCGCCAATGCGACTACTACAGGGTTTCGTGCTCAGATAGATTCTTTTCGTGCGGTGCCAGTGATTGGACCGGGCTTACCAACACGCGCTTTTGTTGTCGATGCGACGGTCGGTTCGGATTTTTCTACTGGTAATGCCCAAATCACAGGCCGCGCGTTAGATGTGGCGGTGCAGGGGAAGGGGTGGCTAGTCGTTCAGCGCGATGATGGCAGTGAGGCGATGACCCGCAATGGCAGTTTAAAGCTGAATGAAAATGGCGTACTGCAGACCCTAAGCGGTCTTAATGTCGTCGGTGAGACCGGACCGATCACGGTGCCGCCTGACGTAACGATCACCATTGCGAGCGACGGCACAATTTCCAGCGTTCCAAACGGCCCAAAAACCAGTGCAGTGGAGATTATCGGGCGTTTAAAACTGGCCAATCCCCCTGAACAAAACTTGGTTCGCGGTGACGACGGTTTATTTAAGACCAAAGATGGCAGCGCGCTCGACGCTGATCCTGCGGTAAATGTTGCCGGTGGCACGTTGGAGGGTAGCAATGTCAGTGTTATCGAGTCTATGGTCTCAATGATTAATCTGGCCCGACAATTTGAAATGAATATGAAGTTACTCCAGAACGCTGAGAGTAACGCTACTAAAGCTAGTCAGATTATGGCTTTGACTTGATGCTATTAGCCTCAAAATGACTAAAGAATTGATATGTTGCCTTCGTGCTCAGGAGAAATAAAATGATACGCTCATTATGGATTGCCAAAACCGGGCTTGATGCGCAGCAGACGCAAATGGATGTCATCTCAAACAATCTGGCCAACGTCAGTACCACGGGTTTTAAACGGTCGCGTGCGATATTTGAGGATTTGCTTTATCAAACACTGCGTCAGCCTGGCGCCCAGAGTTCTCAACAAACTCAATTACCTTCAGGTTTGCAATTGGGTACGGGCGTCCGTCCAGTTGCGACAGAGCGCATTTTTACTCAAGGCAATTTGCAACAGACAAGTAATTCTAAGGATGTTGCCATCCAGGGAGAAGGTTTCTTCCAGGTGTTGCTGCCCGATGGCACTACTGGTTACACCAGAGATGGCTCATTTCAGACCGATAGCCAAGGCCAAATGGTGACGTCTAGTGGATTTGTGATTCAGCCTGCTATTTCGATCCCAGCAAATGCACAATCTATCACGGTAGGGCGGGATGGCACTGTCTCCGTGACGCAGCCCGGTTCCGCTGCGCCGGTGCAAGTCGGTTCCATACAGTTGGCTACTTTTATCAATCCGGCCGGATTGTTAGCGAACGGTGAAAATCTATATACAGAAACAGCGGCATCAGGTAGCCCGGGCACCAACACGCCTGGTACAAACGGAGCTGGATTACTGACACAAGGCTTTATTGAGACGTCTAATGTCAATGTTGCAGAAGAGTTAGTCAATATGATTCAGACCCAGCGTGCTTACGAGATTAATAGTAAGGCGATCACAACCTCGGATCAAATGCTGCAAAAATTAACGCAAATGTGAGTTTCATATGAAATCTACATCCTTCCTTTTTGTCTTGTTCTTAGCGGTTTTATTTTCTATGGCTGGCTGTGCTGTCGTGCCGCCGCCAATTATTCATCAACCGATGACGATAGCGCCACAATCAGCTAAGCCGCAGAGGGAGCTTAATGGCGCAATTTATCAATCAGCATCTTACCGGCCTTTATTTGAAGATCAAAAAGGTCGTTTGTTAGGCGATGTATTGACCATCTCTATCAGCGAAAAAACCAGTGCCGGTAAAGCCGGTGCAAGTTCTGCCAACAAGAGTGGTAGCACCTCGTTCAATGTACCTTCATTTCTTGGCTTGTCTTCTGCTATTACCAGTAATGCCGGTTTATCAAGTACATCGTCCAGTAAATTTGACTCAGCAGGTGCACAAACAGCGAGTAATAATTTTACGGGCACGATTGCAGTCACTGTGATTGATGTTTTACCAAACGGAAATTTATTGGTCAGTGGCGAGAAGCAAATTGCCTTTGATCAAGGGGCTGAATATGTGCGTTTCTCGGGCGTAGTAACACCGGCTAGTATCTCGGCCGCCAACGTGGTCGCATCAGGACAAGTTGCTGATGCTCGTTTTGAATATCGATCTACCGCCAGAATTGATCGCGCTGAGGTTAATTCCTTACTGACGCGGTTTTTCTTAAGTTTTATTCCACTTTGATTGTGGCAATGGAAGTTGTAGTTGAGTGGAATAGAGTTGGGGGCTTGAAATGATGATATTAAATTGGATCAGACGCAGCATGGTCTGTATGTGCCTGTTGGGATCAACGGTGGCAATGCAATCCCATGCCGAGCGCTTGAAGGATATCGCTGGTATTCAAGGCGTGCGTCAGAATCAACTGCTGGGCTATGGACTGGTAGTCGGTCTGGATGGCAGCGGCGATCAGACAACGCAAACGCCGTTTACGGTACAAAGTGTGATTAGTATGTTGCAGCAATTGGGCGTGAGTATTCCCGTCGGCACGAGTTTGCAATTAAAAAATGTAGCGGCTGTCATGGTAACGGCATCGCTTCCTCCTTTTTCTCAGCCAGGGCAAACACTCGATATCACCGTTTCTTCTATGGGCAATGCCAAGAGTTTACGAGGCGGTACCTTATTGATGACGCCGCTCAAAGGTGCCGATAACCAAATTTATGCAATGGCACAAGGCAACGTTTTAGTCGGTGGTGTTGGCGCTGCCGCTGGTGGAAGCAAAGTGCAGGTCAATCATCTGAGCGTTGGACGTATTTCTTCCGGTGCGACTGTCGAAAAAGCCGTCGCATCCATATTGGGGCAAGATGGTGTAGTGCATCTGGAATTGAACACCAGTGACTTTTCTACTGCGAGCAAGGTTGTTGATGCAATCAATAAAAAATTCGGTGCTGGTACAGCGGCGGCGATGGATGGTCGCGTAATCCAGGTCAGAACACCGCTTGGCAGCGATCAGCGAGTCGCATTTTTAGGCAATCTTGAGAGCATAGAAGTCACACCTGCCCAAATTGCAGCAAAAGTTATCCTGAATGCGAGAACCGGATCAATTGTGATGAATCAAGCGGTTACTCTAGACGCTTGCGCCATCGCGCATGGCAATCTGTCTGTGGTGATCAATACAGATACCGCAGTGAGTCAGCCAAATGCACTTGCTGCCGGGCAAACCGAGCTTACTCAGAAATCTGATATCACTATTACCAAAGATGCAGGGCAGCTCGTTATGTTGAAGGCAGGTACTACTTTGACCGATGTCGTTAAAGCACTCAATGCCATTGGCGCAACACCGCAAGATTTGCTTGCAATATTGCAGGCAATGAAAGCTTCCGGTGCTATGCGTGCCGATCTTGAAATCATTTAAGGTGTTGCCATGATAGGACGTGCAGACATTTCGGATAAACTTGCTTTTGATACCAAAGGTTTGGATGATCTCAAGCAATCTGCCAAGAACAATTCTCCAGATGCGTTGAAGGCGGCTGCCAAGCAGTTCGAGGCCTTATACATGACGATGATGTTGAAGTCGATGCGACAGGCAGGTGGTCAGGATGGTCCTTTTGATAATGAGCAAAGTAAGATGTACACGTCCATGCTCGATCAGCAGTTGTCACAAAATATGGCAAAACGCGGCATAGGATTGGCAGACGCTTTGGTTAAACAGCTTTCGAATACGCAATTGAGTCAGGCATTGCAAGGTGACGGTTTATCTCAAAATAGTGGTTTAAATAATAATCTTACTAGTATCAATGCGCGTGGAATTGACTCTTACCTGAGCAACATGAAGCTGGGGCAGAAAATGAGTATTGCCGATGATTCTCCCATTAGTGGAACTGGCAATGTGAAGGAGTTCCAGCAAAAATTATCTGCGCATGCAGAACAAGCCAGTATAGAAACGGGTATACCTGCCAAATTTATGTTGGGGCAGGCGGCGTTAGAGAGTGGTTGGGGCAAAAAAGAAATCAAATCAGTTGATGGAACGCCAAGTCACAATATTTTTGGCATGAAAGCTAATAGCAAATGGAAGGGCAAGACGGTTGATGCGGTTACGACTGAGTATGTGAACGGAGTTGCGTACAAGAAAGTAGAAAAATTTAAGTCCTATGATTCTTATGGCGACGCTTTCAAAGATTACGCCAAATTACTGACAAATAATCCTCGTTATGAAGGTGTAATTGCAAACTCAAAAGATGCTTCTAGTTTTGCGCAAGGTTTGCAAAAAGCGGGTTATGCAACCGATCCTCAGTATGCTAATAAGTTGTCAAAAATCATCAATCAAACCTTGTCAACTTAGCCAGGCATTTGATTTCAACCATTCTTCGGTAGATTTACTTATTAAAGTTTTGTAGGATTTCTCCGAAAACAATATTGATACCTCTCAATAGAGTAACAACAGAAGCAATAAAAGCGTCAGGCAGGAACATCCATGGGTTCAAATATTCTTAGTGTTGGGCAGAGTGCCTTAGCTGCAGCTCAGTTGGGTATTACGACGACCGGTCATAATATTGCTAATGCATCAACTCCAGGCTATAACAGGCAGGTTGTAATTCAAACAGCGAACACACCGCAAAATTTAGGCGGTAATTTTGTTGGTCAAGGTGTGCAGGTTAGTCAAATTAGTCGTGTTTATGATCAATTTTTAGCACAGCAAGTCAATGCTTCCCAATCTAGCAGTAATCAGGTTGGCACTTATTATTCCCAAATTCAGCAAATCAATAATTTGATTGCAGATCCTTCTGCCGGCGTTTCTCCGGCACTACAAGATTTTTTCAAGTCGGTACAAGATTTAGCTGCCAGCCCTAATGGCACGGCTGGTTCTGCCGCGAGACAATCGACATTGTCCTCGGCTCAGGCACTTAGCTCCAGATTTAACAGCTTACAAAATCAATTGGACCAAATTCGTAGCGGCGTGAACGATTCTATTCAATCGACGGTTGGTTCAATTAATAGCTATGCGACACAAATATCTGAATTAAATAATACTATTGCCACCGCGGAGAGTTCAACTAACGGTGGTGCTATACCAAATGATTTACTCGATCAGCGCGATCAACTAGTAACTGAACTCAGTAAGTTGACAAAAGTATCCGTCATATCTGATGGCCCCAAATACAATGTTTTCATAGGCAGTGGCCAACCACTTGTAGTCGGCGCTAACATAAATAAGTTGCAGGCGGCGCAGTCTTTGACTGACCCGTCGCGTTTAGATGTTGCCTATGTTACCAATGGAAAAACTGTTTTATTAGGTGAGAATAGTTTGCCTGGTGGGACACTGGGAGGCTTATTTGACTTTAGAAGTAATACGCTCGATGTGGCGCAAAATTCTTTGGGACGTGTAGCAATTAGTCTTGCGACCACTTTCAATGATCAGCATAAACTCGGTCAGGATCTTAATGGGCAACTGGGTGGCAATTTTTTTAATGTGGCAACTCCTTTAACGAATGCCAGCAGTAATAACACTGGTACGGAGACTGTCACTACATCGATTGCCAGCGCCAGTGCTTTGACAACTAGCGATTACCGCTTGCAATACGATGGTACCAATTACAAACTGACGAGACTGTCTGATGGCGCAACGTTTCCAACTTCACCTGCTACAGCGACTACCCTCGCAGCGCTAGGCACGGTTGACGGGCTGAGTTTTGCTGGTACCGGCACACCCGCAGCGGGCGATGAATTTTTGATCAAGCCAACGATTAACGGCGCCTCTTTCTTGAGCGTAGCGATTACTGACACCTCTAAAATCGCTGCTGCATCGCCTGTTACCACGTCAGTACCAAGTACCAACACCGGATCTGGCGCGATCAGTGCAGGTGTCGTGAATTCGACTTACACTTCGGCAAGCCTATCCACACCTGTAAAACTGGCTTTTTCTGCTAATGCGTTCACTGGTTTTCCCGTCGGATCAAATGTAAGTGTGACTAACAATGGTGTAACCACCTCGTACGGTCCTTATGTCGCTAACACGCCAGTACCATACACAAGCGGTGCGACGATCAGTTTTAGCGGTGCAAGTTTTAATGTCTCAGGTTCGCCCGCAAACGGCGATATATTTAATATTGCACAAAATACGACTGGTACCGGCGACAGTCGAAATGCTGTTTTGCTTGCTGGCCTACAAACAAAAAATAATGTCGCTGGCAATACGACTACATACCAAGGGGCATACGCTCAATTCGTCAGTTTGGTAGGTAATAAAACGCATGAATTAGAAGCCACTAGTGCATCAGAAACGCAGTTGTTGGCGCAAAGTGTTCAGATTCAACAATCTCAATCGGGTGTTAATCTTGATGAAGAAGCCACTAATTTACTGCGCTACCAGCAAGCCTACCAAGCGGCGGGAAAATTGATGCAGATTGCTAGTCAATTATTCAGCGTATTGCTCAACATTAATCCTTAAATCTTTAAGGCATCATCATGCGTATAAGCACTAGCACTATTTATGATACTGGCGGCTCGAGGATTAGCGACTTACAGGTCAGTTTAAACAAGACGCAACAGCAAATCGCAGCGGGTAGAAAAATTTTGACGCCCTCCGATGACCCAGTCGGTTCGGCACGTGCTTTGGTCATTTCGCAGTCAGATGCTATTAATGACCAATATGCCGTCAATAGACAAAACGCGACTAATAGTCTGAGTACCGCTGAGGGCGTACTGCAAAGCGTAACGACCACTATACAGAACGTTAAAACTTTAGTGGTTAGTGCTGGTAATGGTGCTTTGTCAGATACTGACCGTGGTTATATTGCGACGCAATTACAAGGTAATCTGGATGATTTAATTAGCTATGCTAATTCGACTGATGGCACGGGTGGCTATTTGTTTGCAGGTTTCTCGAATTCCAACGCTCCTTATACCAAGACCGCCAACGGCGCTGCATATAGTGGCGATCAAGGACAACGTTTATTGCAGGTCGATACGTCAAGACAGCTTGCTATCAGCGATATTGGCTCTGCTATTTTCGGTAACATTCGTACATCGACTGGGCAATTTAATATCGTCCCAAGTTCGGCTAATACAGGGCAACTGGTGACCACTGCGGCAATTGATCCGGCAACCCAAAACGCATTAACAGGTAACGATTATCAAGTTATATTTGATAATACCGGCACTAATTTCAGTGTGTTAAATAAAACTACTGGGGCCACTGTCGTCCCAAGTACTGCTTATACCAGCCCGCAGACGGTAACTTTTGATGGCATCAGCACGACGTTGACTAATACGCCAGGTGCACCAGCGCCGGGGGATAAATTTACCATCCAATCGGGCAATCAAGATATTTTTAAGACGTTGACCGACATTATCAAAGCGCTAAATACGCCAACAGCAACCGCTGGCGCTAGGGCAGATTTGACTGCCGCTTTATCGCAAGCGAATAACAATGTTGATAAGTCCTTATCCAACGTGTTAACATCAAGAGCTGCTATCGGTACCAGCCTGAAAGAAATCGATGGCCTCAATAGCGCTGGCGATAGCATTGGTCTGGTATACAAACAATCTCTGTCTGATATTCAGTCTCTGGATTATGCCAAGGCAATTACTGAGCTGAACCAGCAACAAGTGACTTTGCAAGCGGCTCAACAATCGTTTGTAAAAACATCGTCGTTATCTTTATTTCAGTATATTAATTAAGCGAACTGAATAAGCAGCCTGAAACCGTCGCCAGAATGTACGGAAATAAGTGATGCAAAATTGCGTATGAAAAATTGGGATTCTCCACTTCAAACGGCCAATCCCAATTTTTTATGAATCTCATTTGAAATATACTCCCCAATATTTTTTTATAATATCTACTATCCTCCAATGATTCTATGGGGAGCTAATATATACACTACGTGAGGATATATGATCGTTTGAAATTAAAAGCTATCGAATACGAGCCAGCTCGGCCTCAACTGCGCGAGCAATAGCTAAAATTTTTGCATCCGAATTTGCCACACCGGCAATACTTAAACCAGCAGGCAAACTATCAGGTGTATGGCAGGGAATCGATATTGCACAGCCATTTAAAACATTAATTGTTGCGGTATTTCTTAGAAGTTGTCCGTTGATATCAAAAAACACGTCGTCGGATGCTTCCAAGTCCGCGATGGCTGGCGCTACGATAGGCACTGTTGGCATGATGATCGCATCAAAGGGCGCAAATAAAGTTTCCATGATTTGTATCCATTGATTACGCGCTTTATGTAAATCAATATAGTCTGCCGCAGACAAACTTGCGCCAGACTGGATTCGTTGCGCCACCCGATGATCGTATTCATATGACCTGGTAGCCAAAAGTGTGCGATGCCAGGCATATGCCTCTGAAGCAGAGAACGACCCCATCTTCCGGTAATCGGCCAGCGGTCTCATTTCTACTTCAATGATGTTTGCCCCCGCTTTTGATAAGCACGACAAAGTAGTGCTAAATGCGCGGGCGACCGCACTATCCAATCCATCTAACACCAATGTTTGTGGTACCGCCAGACGTAAGCCTTTCAGCGGTAAATCAACGATGCTTAGTGAATGATCTGCAATGATGTGATCCATCGCGATGCAGTCGTCAACGTTATTTGCCATGGCGCAAATGGTGTCTAAGCTAAAGGACAATGGCACCGTACCCGCGTTAGAGACTCTGCTAGCAGTTGGTTTAAATCCAGTCAATCCGCAGAGTGCCGCAGGGATACGAATCGATCCTCCGGTGTCCGAACCAATCGCTGCGATACACAGGCCAGTCGCAACAGAAACCGCCGCGCCAGAAGACGAGCCGCCTGGTATTCGCGCCACCGTTTGATCTGCTGGATTGGATGCAGTACCGTAATGTGGATTAAGCCCAACACCGGAAAAAGCAAATTCCGTCATATTGGTTTTACCAATAATCGCAGCACCCGCTAACCTAAGGCGACGCACAACAGGTGCATCTTGCAATGCTGGTGCTGCGTTTCTCAGCACAACAGAGCCTGCTAAAGTAGGTTCTCCTGCCACATCTAATAAATCTTTAATCGAAACCGGCAAGCCTGCAATTGGGGAGAGCGCAGGCATGCCGAGACTGCGCATATGGTCTGCTTGCACGGCCGCAGCCAAAGCCGATGCTGGATATAGTTTCGTAAAAATGGATCGACTTTGGGTGGCAACCTCTAAGCTGGCTTCTACTAGTGCTTTGCGAGAATAAGAATTTAGTGTGCTAATCGATTTGGAATTAGTGGGCTTCATGCGAAAATAGAGGTTATGTGAGCAAGAGAAAAATGCGATAGAAAAATATGACAGAAAACGATAGCATAGACTCCTGTCATGATTGCGACTTAGTTTTAGGACTTAGGTAATAACGTAAATTCTATGACAGCTATCGGATGAGACGTCAAAACGATAATAAACATATCAAAATGCGCAGCTACTTTATTCAAAATATTTAAATTATTTATTAATGCTGCACACCTCGCAAGCGAAAACTAATAGAGATACTTTTATATTATCCATTCCTGTTTGGATGGTATGGATGACCGCATTTTTCTTTGTTGGTATCGGTTTGGGTAGCTACGCTATTCTCGATAATAACGAAGGGCTGTACTCAGAAATATCCAGAGAAATGCTGCGCTCTGGCGATTGGCATCAGTGGGTTATTCCGCATTTGAATGGCCTCGCCTACATGGAAAAACCCCCGTTGTTATATTGGCTGACAGCGTTGTTTTTTGCCGTTTTTGGTGAATCTGAATGGTCTGCCAGACTGGTGCCCGCTTTATCCGCGTTGTCTTGTGTAGGCTTATTGCTCTGGTTTGGTCGTAAATTGGGACGACCTCAATCGGTGCGCTTAGCCGCAATCATGTTTATCTCTGGTCTTGGCGTCATGGCAATGTCGCGTACTTTGATGTTTGATATGTTGCTGACTGCTTTATTGACGGCAGCCCTGATGTGGGCCTATTTTTTTGTCGTTGATCATGATGCTCGTACTGCACGTTTTTCCTACGCTTTTCTTGCTTTGGCGGTGATGGCAAAAGGATTTATTGCGATCATTTTGTTTTGTGCCGTCATTGGTAGTTTTATCTTAAGTCAATCGACGTCAGTCAAAGATTTTTTTATTCGCTTAGGTAGATGCGGGAATTGGAAAGCGATCGGTATTTTTTTATTAATCGTTCTTCCGTGGCATATAGTTGCGGTTCTCACCGAACCAATTTTCGCCTGGTTTTATTTTATTAATGAGCATGTTCTGCGTTTTTTAGGCAAGCGCGAGCCACATGATTATTACGCTGGAGCCTGGTGGTATTACTTGCCGAGAATGGTCTTATATCTTTTTCCTTGGTCTTTTTTAGTACTTGGGGTATTTTTTGCTAAAAAAAATGTAGAGCAAACTGACTTAGTTGGACAAGCCGAACAAGCTGGGTCGGCAGAGTCTCAATCGAGCAGACCATTAACAAAGCAACTACAGTGGTTTTTGAGTTTGGCCTGGTTAATGCCAATGCTGTTTTTCTCAATCTCTAGTGCAAAGGCAAATTATTACCTTGTTACGGTGATGCCACTAGCGAGTTTTCAACTGGCGCTGCTACTGGAAAACAGGCAATACGGCGGCCGATGGGGGCGTTTATTGCCTGGATTACTTCTGGCAATCTTGTTCGGCGGTTTGGCATGGTTTCTATTCCGCCACCCGCAAGAGAAGCTGGATGCGGTCCAAATAATGGGCTTGAGCGCCAATCAATTTCTACTTTACGCTTTGCTTGCACTAGTGTTTGTTGCAGCGATATCTGGCATATCGGCATGGCGTTGGTCACGTGTTGGTATTCTCGCGTATGTTTTGTTACCGATGGCAAGCTTGTTTATTTTTTTAAATGTTTTGCATGTTTCCGCTGAGTGGACATCAGCCCGTCCAATTGCAGATGTGCTAAAGAGTGAGTACTCAGAGCGTAAGATATTTTTATTTCAAATATTTGAAGATCAGTCTTCGCTGGCTTTTTATTTAAAAAAACCAATTTATATAATCGAGAGTCGTAGCAGTGATTTGTTCTGGGGGAATAAGCTACATAAAAATAATATTGCGCTGAGTTCTTCCGATTTTGAACATGTAGCAAATACGTCATCTTTAGCAGTAGTCGTGTTAAACCGCGACGTCGCCTTGTTTACCTCTAAGACCTATTCGAAGAATTTTAGACTTAGTCAAAAATTTGCCAATGTAAGTTTATTTTTGAACTAAGTCCTTGTGCGTATTAGACGCACCAATACACATGATGTATGCATAGACTGCTTACATCGCACATGTGTCATTCACCACGCTGTATTTGTCTTGCACACACCTTGCTGATGTAGTCACTGGCTTTAGGTTTCAGGCTGGAGTGCAGGCAGGCATCAAGGTATAATCTTGCTTTTTGATTCCACCCGTGATGTCGCTGATGTCATCCCTGACTTTCGTGCGCATTACCTCAACTACTCTCTCGCCATGTTGATATTGCCAGGCTCTAATGCCTTGTCTGCTTTCCGTACCCAAGGTCTGTTATCCAAATTGCAAGCTATCGATCCGCACATTATCGGTATTAGTGGTCGCTTTACCCATTTTGTGGATACAGCAAGCACGTTGCCGCAAGATGATATTGCTCGTCTAAATGCTTTGCTGACGTATGGCGATGCATTTGTCGGAAAAGAAGAGGGCGATGTATTTGTGGTGATCCCTCGCTTTGGTACGATTTCTCCGTGGGCCAGCAAAGCCACAGACATCGCTCACAACTGCGGCATGAAGCAAATCAAGCGAATTGAACGCGGCATCTCCTATGTTGTGCAAGTCAAGTCGGGTTTGCTGGGCGGCGCTAAAAAACTGGCAGAAGAATCCAAGCAAGCAGTGGTGGCCTTATTGCATGACCGTATGACAGAGATGGTGCTGCCGGATGTTGAGTCAGCTCAGACACTATTTTCTGAGCTGGAAGCGAAACCATTAGCTTCTATCGATGTGCTGATCGGTGGTAAAGACGCATTATTGCAAGCCAATACTGAGCTTGGCTTAGCATTATCCGATGATGAGATTGATTATCTGGTGGCTGCGTTTGTCACAGCTAAGCGTAATCCTACCGATGTTGAGCTGATGATGTTTGCGCAGGCCAATAGCGAACATTGTCGTCATAAGATTTTTAATGCAGACTGGACCATTGACGGCGTCGCGCAAGATATCTCCTTGTTTGGCATGATCAAAAATACCCATTTGTTACAACCCAAAGGCACCATCGTTGCGTATAGCGACAATTCTTCCATTATGGAGGGGGCGACAGTAAAACGTTTCTATCCGCGTGGAGCGGCAGAGGGCAATGTGTACCAGGCGTCAGAAGAATTGACGCACACCTTGATGAAGGTGGAGACACATAATCATCCGACAGCAATTTCTCCATTCCCTGGCGCATCGACTGGCGCTGGTGGCGAGATCCGTGATGAGGGTGCCACAGGTCGTGGTGCTAAACCTAAAGCAGGTTTGTCTGGTTTTACGGTTTCTAATCTGATGCTTCCAGATGCGCCGCAACCTTGGGAAAACACAACAGATACGATAGCTAGCTCTGACAGCGCGCCTTCTGGCCAGGTCTACGGCAAGCCAGATCGCATCGCGTCACCTTTACAAATTATGATCGAGGGCCCGCTGGGCGGTGCTGCGTTTAATAATGAATTTGGTCGTCCTAATCTGGGCGGCTACTTCCGTACCTATGAGCAAAATGTTGGCGGCACGGTACATGGTTATCACAAGCCCATTATGATCGCTGGCGGTATCGGCAGCATCTCAGATAAACATACTAAGAAAAATGATCTGCCCGTTGGCACCTTGCTGATTCAGCTAGGTGGTCCTGGTATGCGTATTGGTATGGGCGGTAGTGCCGCGTCATCCATGGCGACAGGATCGAATACCGCTGATCTGGATTTTGATTCGGTCCAGCGTGGTAATCCTGAGATGGAGCGTCGGGCACAAGAAGTGATTAATTCTTGCTGGCAAATGGGCGATGCTAATCCGATTTTGTCGATACACGATGTCGGTGCTGGCGGCTTGTCGAATGCTTTTCCAGAGATCACGAATGATGCCAAACGTGGTGCGATTTTTGATTTGCGTAAAGTCCCTCTGGAAGAGAGTGGTATGGCGCCAAAAGAAATCTGGAGTAACGAGTCTCAGGAGCGTTATGTGCTTGGTATCGCTCCGGAAAGTCTGCCGCTATTCCAATATTTCTGCGAACGTGAGCGAGCTTTGTTTGCAGTAGTCGGCACTGCGACAGAAGAGCGCCAATTAAAAGTCATCGATCCTCAACACGACAATGTACCGGTTGATATGCCGATGAATGTGTTGTTGGGCAAACCGCCAAAAATGCATCGCGATGTGAAGCATGTAGAGAAAAAATTTCCTGCGATTGACTTAACTGGCATGGATTTAAAAGTCGTGGCTGAGCGGGTATTAAGCTTGCCGACGGTTGCTGATAAATCCTTCCTGATCACGATTGGCGATCGTACTGTTGGCGCCAGTACAGTGCGTGACCAAATGGTCGGCCCTTGGCAAGTTCCGGTCGCCGATTGTGCCGTCACAACCATGAGTTTTGAAGGCTATTTGGGTGAAGCCATGTCGATGGGCGAACGCACTCCACTCGCCGTGATTAACGCTGCTGCATCGGGGCGTATGGCAATTGGTGAGGCAATTACCAATATCGCTGCTGCGCCGATTAAAGATATCTCTGACATTAAGTTGTCCGCTAACTGGATGGCTGCCTGTGGTCAGCCCGGTCAGGATGCTGCTTTGTTCGATACGGTCAAAGCGATTGGCTTGGAATTATGCCCAGCGTTAGGCATCAGTATTCCCGTTGGTAAAGATTCGCTGTCAATGCGTACAACGTGGAAAGAGGATGGCGAAGACAAGTCAGTCACATCACCAGTCTCGCTGATTATTTCCGCCTTTGCGCCCGTGTTTGATGTGCGTAAAACTTTGACCCCACAAATTCGTCTGGATGCTGGCGACACTAGCTTGTTACTGATCGATTTAGGTCGAGGTAAAAATCGTCTTGGCGCATCTTGTTTCGCCCAAGTCATGCAAAAACTCGGTGATCAGACGCCAGATGCGGATAGCGCCGAAGATATCAAAGCGTTTTTCGCTGCGATTCAACAATTAAATAGTGAAGACAAATTACTGGCGTATCACGACCGCTCTGATGGTGGTTTGTATGCGACGCTCTGCGAAATGGCGTTTGCCGGTCGTAGTGGTTTATCCGTCAATCTGGATATTTTGACGATGGATGAGGCCGCTGACTGGGGCGATGCCAAAAATTGGGCAGGGCAGGTAGCAGAACGTCGCAATGACCAGACGTTGCGTGCTTTGTTTAACGAGGAGTTAGGCGCTGTTATCCAAATCCGTACCGAACAACGCTCAGAGGTGATGGATGTATTACGCGCACATAATCTGGGTGCTTGTAGCCATATAATTGGCAAAGTCAACGCTAGTGACGTGATTGAATTTACCCGCGATGCTAAGCAGATTTATAGCCAGCCACGCGCAAGCTTGCATCAGATATGGAGTAAAACCAGCTGGCAAATCGCTCGTCTGCGTGACAATCCAGCCTGCGCCGATGCTGAATACGCGCGCTTGCTGGATGCTAGTGACAAAGGTATGCAGCCGAAACTGAGCTTTGATCCGCAACAAGATATTGCCGCGCCGTTTATCAATACAGGTGCTCGTCCTCGCGTGGCAATTTTGCGCGAGCAGGGTGTCAATTCTCATATTGAAACTGCCTATGTCATGCACAAAGCAGGCTTTGAGTCGGTTGATGTCCATATGAGCGACCTGATCGCTGGACGTGCGCGTCTGGCTGATTTCAAAGGCTTGATGGCAGTGGGTGGTTTCTCGTATGGCGACGTATTAGGTGCTGGTGAAGGTTGGGCTAAAACGATTTTGTTTAATGCCATGATGGCAGAGCAGTTCTCTGAGTTCTTCCAGCGTGACGACACTTTCGGCCTAGGTATTTGCAATGGTTGCCAGATGATGAGCAATTTAAAATCGATTATTCCTGGCGCGCAAGCCTGGCCTAAATTCACCAAGAATAAGTCAGAGCAATTCGAGGCGCGTTTCGCTATGGTCGAAGTGCAAGAGTCTGCATCGATCTTTTTCCAGGGTATGGCCGGGACGCAAACTCCAATCGCTGTTGCGCATGGCGAAGGCTTTGCCGATTTCTCTATTACTGGCGACATTAAAGCGGCACAAGTGGCAATGCGTTTTGTGAACAACAACGGTGCTACAACAGAAGCTTATCCATACAATCCGAATGGATCACCGCAAGGTATTACGGCGGTGACAAACACAGATGGTCGTTTTACCGTCATGATGCCGCATGCCGAACGCGTATTCCGTACGGTATTGCAGTCATGGCATCCAGATGCTTGGGGCGAGGATTCTCCGTGGATGCGGATGTTCCGCAATGCACGTCAGTGGGTAGCATAAGGGATTTGCGTAGACTTAAACATAAGTTCACGCATAGTAAGTAATGCAAAAACGCCGCAGTTTGCTGTGGCGTTTTTTTGTTTTGAATAATTATCTACATTCATATACTCCCCATCATTTTTTAAAAAATCGTTCTATTGACCAATAAAAATATGGACAATAAAATATACATACTGGAGTATATTATTTGATGCTGGAGTGAAACCATTTAAATCTAATCATAAAAATAAAAAAGACGCCGTAGCGTCTTTTTTGTTGCAGCTCAATTAAAGCAGAATCGAAGCTTTATCAGATCTGTAATTGCTTATTGGATCTTCGCCTTTTTCAACAAAGACTGTTGATAAGCTTGTACTTTTTGCTGTTGCAAGCCATTCACGATTTGTGGTTTAACTTCTTCCATCGTCGGGAATTTAGCAGTACGTACATCATCCAATTTGATGATGTGGTAACCAAATTCTGTTTTCACTGGTGTTTCAGTGAACTGACCTTTTTGCAAAGCGACTAACGCTTTTGAGAATGGCTCAACAAAGGTTGCTGGTGATGCCCAGTCTAAATCGCCGCCTTTGCCTGCAGAACCCGGATCGATTGATTGCTTTGCCAATTCGTCAAACTTAGCGCCTGCTTTCAATTTCAAAATAATCGCTTTTGCTTCATCTTCAGTTTTTACCAGAATATGGAAAGCGTGGTATTCCTTGTCGCCAGCTTGTGCTTTTGCTTTGTCGTACTCTGCTTTGACTTCAGCATCAGTTACTGGGTTTTTCTTGACATAATCAAGCATTAAGGCACGGATCAAAATGGATTGACGCGCAACTTCCAATTGAGTTTTGACGTCTGGATTCGAGGCTAAAGCAGCCTTGTCAGCTTCTTGCATCAGCACTTCACGGTTGATCAGTTCTTTCTTGACCATTTCGCGCAGTTCTGGCGAATCTTTCTGACCTTGTTCTGCAAGTTGTTTGACCATTGCGTCAACACGATTAGCAGGAATTGCTTTGCCGTTAACAACGGCGAGATTTTGAGCCATGACAGGCAGGGCAGTTGCGAAAAGTACTACCAGCAAATGAGCAGGTTTAAAAGTCATTATCTGTTCCTAAAATAACAAAGTAAGTAAAAACAAAGTGGTTAGGTCGGTATCTCTGACGGAGCCAACGCAGTGATTGCAAGGGCATGAATTTCCGTATGCATCATATCGCCAACGGCATCATACACCAGTCGATGTCGGGAAACACGATTTAAGCCCTCAAATTGGTAACAAACTATTTTTACGCTGTAATGACTGCCACCAGATGCTGCGCCAGCATGACCTGCATGGGCGGCTGAGTCGTCTTGCAGATTGCAAGAAACGGGCTGTAATTTTTCTTGTAAATAGCTTTCTATGCGTTGAAAACGATCGTTCATGTCGGCTCTTCCATATATTTTGACAGGTAAAAGCCTTGCAAAATAACAAAGACAGGCAAAGCAGCAATGGAATAAAGCTTAAAGTTAACCCAAGTCGTTGTGGGAAAGGAGAATGCTACATATATATTGCCTAAGCCCATCACGATAAAGTAACTTATCCAAGCTAGGCTAAGCTTCCCCCAGACCGGTTCTGGTAAGTTGATTTGGGCTCCCATGGCTGTGCGCAATAGATTTTTTTTAAATATAAATTGACCCATCAAAAAAGCGCCTGCATAGCACCAATAAATGACGGTTGGTTTCCATTTAATGAACGTTTCACTATGAAAATAAATCGTCGCGCTACCAAATACGGCAATGACGATGAATGAAATCCACAACATTGCATCGACTTTTTTACGCCGTATTAGTAGGAAGCCAATTTGTACGATCGCAGCAAGAATCGTGATGGCGGTAGCTAATAATATTGGTGCCAGATCGGGTGCAATTACCCCGCCAGAGATGAATTCTGACAGGTAGCGGTTGACCAATTCTTGCGCGTTAACAGGGTATTTTTCACCTAATTTAAAAGTGGCGAAAAACAGAAGGACAGGAAAAATGTCGTACAAAAATTTCATAGGTACTTTACTAAAAGATTTTATTTAAAAATCTAGGCTTTTGGCTCGAATTTTAACGAGGCAGAATTAATGCAATAACGCAAGCCAGTTGGCGGCGGGCCATCTGGAAATACGTGCCCTAAGTGAGCGTCGCAGATATTACACAATATCTCGGTGCGCGTCATGCCATGTGTACGGTCAACTTTTTCTAACACATTGGCGGGATTGAGTGCTTTAAAGTAGCTTGGCCAGCCACAACCAGAATCAAATTTAGTGTCGGACTCAAATAAAGGAGTGCCGCAGCAAACGCAGATATAAGTGCCAACCTCGTGGTGATCCCAAAATTTGCCGGTAAAAGCGCGCTCAGTGTCGGCATGCCTTGTGACTTGATATTCAATCGGGGTTAAAGCAGCGCGCCATTGCGCATCGGTTTTGGTGATTTTTGACATTTTTGTGCCTTTCGGTATGTTTTTTCAAATCAGGAAGAGCAGCTCACTTCTAGTTCGCGTGCCCAGTCTGGCGGCAAATCGGCATAGTGATCATGCTCTGGTTGTTCATCAAACGGATTTTCTAATATTTCTAACAGCTTGGCGACCTCTGAAAAATCCTTCTTTTGGGCTTTTTCGATAGCAATTTGCGCCAGATAGTTCCTCAGTATATATTTGGGATTAACCTTACGCATGGCTTGCTGGCGTTCTGTATCATCGCTTTTCTCCGCATGCAACCGGGTTCTATATTGCACTAACCATTGATCCAGCGCTTGACGATCTATAAAACCATCACGCAGTGCCTCGTCGGCGTCTGATTTTTCTGATGTCAGATTACTTAAATGACGGAAGCTTTGTGTAAAGTCGGCCTGATTCTCCTGCATCAAAGCAAAAAATTGGTCAAATAAAATACCATTTTCTGCTCCCTGTTGTTCAACGAACGGCAAGCCAAATTTTTTATGTAGCAAGCGATCCATGGCTTCTTTGTACGTAGGCTGATATACCGCCAATCCGGCTTGGGCATCTTCTACTGTGCCGATCAATGGCAATAATGCCTGAGCAAGTGCATGACAATTCCAATGTCCGATTTGTGGCTGGTTGCGGTAAGAATAGCGTCCCTGGGTGTCGGTGTGGTTACAGATATGGTTGGCATCAAATGCCTCCATAAAACCAAATGGACCGTAATCCAGTGTCAGTCCTAGAATCGACATATTGTCGGTATTCATCACACCATGCATAAAGCCGACGGCTTGCCATTGCGCCATCAAGCGTGCAGTCCGCTGCGTGACTTCTATGAGCAATGCTTGATAAGGATTGGGCTGTTTTAATAAATCAGGGTAATAGTTATTCAGTACGAAATCGGCCAGGGTTTGCAATTGTTCTGGCTGGTTGTTGTAGTACCAGTGCTCAAACGAGCCAAACCGGATAAAACTCGGGGCGAGCCGGGCAACGACGGCGGTAGTTTCCGGCGTTTCACGCATGACGTATTGATCCGAGCCAGTCACGCAGAGTGCGCGTGAACTTGGAATGCCGAGTCCTGCCATTGCTTCCGAACATAAAAATTCGCGTATTGATGAGCGAAGCACGGCACGACCATCCCCCATGCGCGAGTAAGGTGTCATGCCAGCGCCTTTGAGCTGGATTTCAATTCGGGCTGACGGATTCGTTTCTTTCTGGTCAGGTGCGTTATCTGCTACGTCGCCCAGTAAGATCGCGCGTCCATCGCCTAATTGACCTGCCCAAACACCAAATTGATGACCCGAATACACCGCAGACAGTGGCTCGCTATTACTGGCTAACTGGTTACCGGTAAAAATGCTGGTAAATATCGGATCGGCAAAGCTATCTTTGCTCAGGCCTATGCTTGCCGCGACTTTAGCGCTAGCGCCAACCAGATACGGTGCAGCTAAGGGGGTAGGGGATAGTTTTGTATAAAACTCGGCAGGCAGTGTTGCAAAATGATTACTTAAGTTGAGACTGCTGAAATCGTGCAAGTCAGATGAATTATGTTGCGTGCTGATAACGGTGTTGGTCATTGCGTAATTGTCGCAGCCAGTGCGAAATGGATATTAACGAACTCCATTTTGACAGACTCAAGCAAAGTCGGTTTTTTATCTATCAGAGTTGTTTATGTTGTTGGCTGAAGAGTGGATTGCCGTAGCCACTTTCGCCAATTACTTTGATATTACTTAGAATATTTTTATACAAAATAATTGAATTAGTCGACCGATCAACATATTGATAATTTATATACTGATCCTTAGTATAGTTTAATTGTCCTAGTATTAATTGGTTAAGCGCTTAATTTTAGGTGATTAGTAGGGGAGTATATGATTTTCTATCTTTTTTTGGTCAATCTCAGTCATATCGCATTGATATCTTACTTAGATTTTGATCGGTGGTATTACGAGACAGACGTAATATAACTTTGGGATATTTTGTGATGACTCAGTCGTTCGCTGACGTTACTAAAACTGATGAACTGCAGTTTTAAACTCGGAATGATTTATTTTCTTTTTTAAAAAAGTAAAAGCTCTTGAAATAGATCGCTATTTCAAGAGCCAATTTGCCAGAACGCAGCATTGCTTAGTTATTAAGCTTAATTAAAACTGAGTTGTAAAACTTAAGCGGTGAGTCTCTCCGTAATTTTGCAGCCATCAAGCAAGAACGAGAGGCTAGTGACTAACACTAATTCTCCCTCGGCAGATCGTGCCGTTCCAGTAATACCCGGAGTAGAAATGCATGTGAGTGGTTTGATGACCAAATCTGCTGTTCCATCGACCGAGTCCACCGATAAGATATAAGGATTTGGCGCTGCAATCACGATACCGACGCGTTCTGAACTTTTTTCATAGCCCAAAATTTGTCCGAGGGAGCGTACCGGCAATGGTCTGCCTAAATCACGCAATACAGGATGACCGCCGACGCTTTCGAAGGTTTCTGGCAATTCCACCACACGCTGTACTGTCGCCATAGGTAAGGCTAAAGATGCGCCGTCAGTACGAACCAGCATCGTCGGTACGATCGATAATTCGATTGGCAGGCGGATCAAGAAGGTGGTTCCAGTACCTAACTGCGATGAAATACGAATCGCACCACGATGCCGCTCTACCGCCGTTTTCACCACGTCCATGCCGACACCACGACCAGATACGCTGGAAGCGACTTCTTTGGTGGAAAATCCTGGTAAAAACACTAATTGGAATGCCTCATCATCGGTACGAGCATCATGAGAGTTGATCAGACCTTTAGAAATTGCTTTTTCACGCAGGCGCTGAGCATCCATCCCTTTGCCATCATCGGTGACTTCAATCATGACACTGCTAGCTTCTTGCCATGCTTTGAGCGAGATCGTCGCTCTTACCGATTTTTTAGTGGCGGCGCGCTCTTCCGAGGTTTCAATCCCATGATCCAGCGCATTACGCAACATATGCACGAGCGGATCATACAAACTGTCTACTACGACGCGATCTACTTCTGTTTCTGCACCTGAGATATTCAGATCAACATCTTTACCCAAATCGCGGGCAAGCTCACGAATCAAACGCGGGAATTTCTGAAATAGTCGACCCACCGGCTGCATGCGTGTTGCTAGCGTTGCTCTTTGTAGCTCAGTGGAGTAGCGCGATGCTCTCGTCAAGGTTTCAGTCAATGCCGACATCAGTGGCGCTGCCTGACCATCAAATTTAAATTGAGAGAGTTTTTCCAGTAAGACTGCAGCCTGGTTTGCTGCTTGTACCGATTCACCTGCAACTTCTAGCAGCACATCTAGCTTGACTGCGTCGATACGAATACTTTCTTCTTTAGCTGGCGCGTTTTGTTTTACATCGGTTGTTGGCGAAGCTAAGGAAGTTTTAACCGCCTCGTGCTCTTCAATGACTTGTGTATTTTCATCTTCAACTAGCTCGGGGAGGGTACCTTCAGGCACGACCGCGCGGAAGTAGGCTTCCCAATTAACGCCGTCACTACTGGCTGGCGCTACGCTGGTATCGAGTTTGGCTGCAGCCGGCGCTGGTGCTTCTTTTGCCAGCGTTGTTTTTTTGCGCGAGGTAATTTTACCCTCGATCGCATCAGTCAACAGCTGTTCCAGCGATTTGGGCATGGTAGACAGTTGATCCGGACGCGTGCCATTAGATAGCGCCGTCAGTTGGTCAGCAACAAATCCGCTGGCTTCTAATGCCGCTTCAATCGCAATCGGAGTGACTGGTGCTTGGCCTGTTCGGAGTGCATCGAACAGATTCTCGGTCAGATGACAAGCAGACACCATTGCCGTCAAATTCATAAAGCCAGCACCACCTTTAATGGTGTGGAAAGAACGGAACACCGCATTAAGCGTATTCATGTCACCCGGGTTGCGTTCCAGGGTAAGCAAGTGTTCTTCTACGTTTGTCGCCAGATCCAAAGCTTCGACGACAAATTCTTTGAGCATATCATCCATCAGAAGCCCAGACTATCAAGTAGGTTATCTACGTCGTCCTGTTCTAGTGCAGCATTTGGAACGGAAGGCCCTTCCATCAATTCGATGGCTTTCTCTTTCAACTCTACCGGTGCATTATCGATCAAAATTTGTGCTAATTCCCGTTCTACTGCTTGGGTAATAATCAGCACTTTTTTAATTAACTGTCCCGTTAAATCCTGGAAGTCCTGCGCCATCATAATATCGAGCAGCCGAGCTTTCTCTGCATCGGTGGAGGCGATTACCGTGTTAGCAAAGGTTTTTGAGTCATTTGCCAGTATTTTAAAATCGTCGATACTTAATTTGCCTGCGAAAACGCTCGCCCAGCGGGTATCGATATCTTTTGCTCCTTTTGCCAAAGCGTCTTGTTCTGGCATGCCTGCATCAGTTGCATTCAGCACTTTATTAGCTGCTTGTTCTGTGAGAGACGCGACATATTCTAGTCGGCCTTGAGCATCAGAGATTTGTGAGGCAACGTCAGAAAGTGAACGGTCATAACCAAGTTCTCGCATGGAGTCGTGCATCATGCGCACTAAACCACCCAGACGGTCAAACATCGGTTTGGCGGATTGATCTTCAGTACTTTGGAATTTATTTTTAAGTGCTAGCGATGGATCTTCAACTTCTGCTGTGTCAGCAGTTCCTTGTGCACTTGCTGCGGGAGGCGGGGGAACGGCCTCTACGCGTTGATTGGCCATTTCTTCGAATAATGCGTCCAGATCATCTGCTGAATCGGTCATAGTCCTCTATTCTCCATAATCGCTTTGATAGTTTTGTGACGGTATTCACAAATATCATGGTATCTCATACAGATCAAATTTCGCGTGACGAATGAATAATTACAATCACGCCCCTTCATGCCATAGTAACAGGACTTACATGAGCTTAGAATAACTCTAGGAAATAAAACTTGTCATCTTTTATTCACGTTTTTACCGATTGATTTCACTTGACGGATTAGTTGCAAGCGTTATTACAACACTCTGCAACACACATACGTCCGATAACGATATTAACAATGCATCGATCATTCTTGGTTGTTGCAAATCATCGAGTAAAAACAAGGTGAGGAAATTGTTAATTATCTTTAAAAGTTGTTTGTAAGCGGAGCAAAAATTTTTCAGGTGTTTCGATTTGATATAAACCGGCTTGGATCGCTTTTCTAGCTAGTTTTAATAAAGCCTTATCTTTTGTTATAAGCACGTCCACTTTTGCATCCCTCGCAATTTCCAAGAATTTTTGGTCATCCTTATCGCTACAAATTGGTAGTCGTATGTTGACTTGTTCCATCCCAGCTTGCAATTCGATTAGTGCATCAAAGCTCGAAATAATAGAGCTACGCTGATCTTCTTTAATTGGCAGATGAGGGTAGGTCAGCACGACTAGCCACTCTTGCCTGCAATCCTCCCTTGTAACTGCCTTGATGCTGCCATCCTTTAATCCCTCTAATAATGCAGTCCATCTTGGATCATGGAATACGAACAAATCTAGGCACACATTAGTGTCAAGAACCACACGCTTAGGTATCATTGAGGTAATCATCTTTCTTTAAATTATTATGCTCATTATATTATCTCCTGCCAAAAGCCTAGACTACGATACGCCTGTAAAAAGTAAAATTGTGACTCATCCAGAATTAATGGACGAGGCGGCAGAATTAATTAAAGTAGCTAAAAAATACAAAGTAGATCAGTTGGCGCAGTTGATGGATATTTCTCCTGCGTTAGCACAATTAAATGTAGATCGCTTTCAAGATTGGACGCGTTTACCAAAGGCGGACAAAGTTAAGCAGGCTATTTTGGCTTTTAATGGTGATGTTTATGAGGGCTTACAAGCGCAACAATTAAGTCATACTCAATCTAATTATCTTCAAAATCACTTACGGATTTTGTCTGGACTCTACGGAGTATTGAGACCATTTGATTTGATGCAAGCGTACCGACTGGAGATGGGTACTCGAATGGAAAACCCAAACGGTAAGAATTTGTATGCTTTCTGGGGCGCTAAAGTGACGGAGACTTTAAATCAAGTTTTATCGGAGCAAAAAAACAAAGTGTTGTTGAATTTAGCTTCAGAAGAGTATTTTAAAGTGGTGCAACCTACGATGTTGAATGGCTCTGTCGTTACGCCGATTTTTCAGGATTGGAAAAATGGTAAGTACAAAATCATTTCTTTTTATGCAAAACGAGCAAGAGGGTTAATGGCACGTTACTGCGCATTAAATAAAATACAGAATCCTGAAAAAATAAAAACTTTTGATTTTGAAGGATATTCCTTTAATCAAGAAGAGTCTGATTCGCAACATTGGGTATTCAGGCGTAAATTGGAAAGCTGAAGTAAGGGACGTTTAATTATTTTTCTTGTATACATTCTGCTCACTCAAACAAAAAAGCCTCCATGTCGGAGGCTTTTTCACTTAATGAGTTCTAGTAAGTTTTACCAGAACTTCCACCAGGCAGTTTTTCCGGCTGCTTTGCCAGTTAAAAACGGACTATTAGGAAAGTTCTTTAAAAATACCCGGTTAGCGTCATCACGCAGATCTGTCATGCCCATCGCATCGTAGGATCGAACCAATATGTACATCGCTTCTTCAATTGCTGGCGCGTCTGGATATTCTGTAATGGCTGATTGGGCGCGGTTTGCAGCAGCCAGATAAGCACCACGACGAAGATAATACTTTCCTACATGAACGTCATATTGCGCTAAGGCGTTTACCAGATATTTCATACGTAAAATCGCATCTGGCGTGTATTTACTGTCTGGGAACTGGATAGCAAGTTGCTTGAAAGCGTCAAATGAATCACGTGATGCTTTAGGATCTCGTTCAGTAATATCTTGGTTGGCAATAAAATTCATAAAGCCAAGTTGATCATTAAAATTGATCAAGCCGCGCAAGTAGTACATATAATCAACACTTTCGTGATTTGGATGCAGTTTAATAAAACGTTCTACCGCGGCCAGAGCTTGCGCTTGATCGCCTTGTTTGTAGTAAGCATAAGCAATTTCCATTTGTGCTTGCTGGGCGTAGGTACCAAACGGGAAGCGCGATTCCAACCTCTCAAAGTACTGAACTGCTCTTTCATAACCACCATTGTTCATTTCGTCTTTTGCTTCAGCGTATAATTTTGCAGCAGACCATGTTTTAGTTTCGTCCGATTTGTCGCCGAATACGCCGCAACCTGTGAGTGCCAAGGCGAGGATGAGACTGAACAATTTTATAGATTTAATTTGCATAAGTTTTTGCGTGTGCATTAGAACAATTTACGGATTATAGCCGATGGCAATTAATGTTAGACCAACTGAAGCAGCGATTTTATTAGATCCTCAATTTAAAGAGGGGCTTGTCGAGCTTGAAGATGGTGACGAAATCGATGATTTGCCTCCGCAAATCGATGTTATTGAACTCAAATTAAGCCCAGACGTTTGTGGCGAACGCTTGGACAAGACTTTATCAAAACTGGTTCCACAATATTCAAGAAGCCGCATTCAACAATGGATAGAGGCTGGCTTTGTTAGTTTGGATGGCCAGATTGTACGCGGTAAGACCACCGTATTAGGTGACGAACATATTATTATCCAACCACAGGCAGCGCCAGATGAAGGTGCTTACAAGCCTGAAGAAATGCCGTTGGATATTATTTATGAGGATGATGCCATTCTTATTATCAATAAGCCAGCAGGTTTAGTCGTGCATCCTGCTGCAGGTAATTGGTCAGGTACTTTGCTTAATGGCTTATTGCATCGCTTTCCTGCTTTGGCAGGTGTGCCGCGTGCAGGCATTGTGCATCGGCTTGATAAGGATACCTCGGGTTTGATGGTAGTCGCCAAGACTTTGATTGCGCAAACTGAGCTGGTAAGGCAATTGCAAGACCGTACTGTAAGTCGTGAATACTATGCTTTGGTTTGGGGGACACCTAAACCAACCGGGACGATTGATGCCGCAATGGCGAGACATCCGAGAGATCGAATCAAAATGGCGGTATCTGAGAGTATGTTGGCTAAGCCCGCGATTACTCATTTCCAACGGAAAGCTGCAGGTATGCTGGAGCGCTTCCCAGTCAGTCTGGTCGCCTGCCAACTGGAAACCGGACGTACGCATCAAATTCGTGTGCATATGCAATCGTTGGGATTTTCTCTGGTTGGCGACACTCTGTATGGCAAACAGCATCTCGCACGGTTTTTCCCACGCCAGGCATTACAAGCTCGTAAGCTGGGTTTGATTCATCCGATGACACATGACTATGTGGAGTGGGAGGTGAATCTGGCGGATGATTTTTCTGACTTGTTACTGCAAGCAGGCATTACAACTACTATGTTGCTATGAATTTTTCAGGCCAGATAAATGAAAGTTTATTGAGCCTTCCTATTATTCATCCGAATTGGAAGGGCTTGCCTGCTAACGTACAGGCTTTTTCTACCACTCGCGCTGGAGGATTTAGTTTAGCTCCTTACGATAATGGATTGGGAGGTGGCGGCAATAATCTTGGCGATCATGTAGGGGATGATATAAAAGTCGTTGCCCAGAACCGCGAGATACTTAATCGTTTTTTACCTGAAGATGTCAGATTTTTATCGCAAGTGCACGGCACAGTTGTGTTGGATGCGGCAATGTTGATTGATACAAGTGTCGGTGATGCAGTTTTTGCTACAGAACCAAATACTGTTTGCGGAATTTTAACGGCGGATTGTTTGCCTGTTTTGTTTGCAGATATGAAAGGCAAAGTGGTGGCAGCAGCCCATGCTGGATGGCGCGGTTTAGCCGCAGGAGTATTGCAAAATACATTAGCTAAAATGCGTGATTCTGGCGCTGAAGATATTGTCGCATGGATGGGACCCGCCATTGGCCCTGATGAATTCGAGGTGGGGCAAGACGTGCTGGACGCGTTTCGTTTAAGTAGCAGAATATCTGAAAAATTTTTTAAAAGAAGAATAACGCAAGATAAATATGTGGCCGATATTTATGGGCTAGCTCGTTATATTTTGGTAAAGGAAGGCGTGGACAAAGTGTATGGTGGAGATCGCTGTACCGTAACTGAAAAAGCTCAATTTTATTCTTACAGAAGGGATGGCATCACAGGGCGGATGGCAAGCCTCATTTGGATCGCAGAATAAATTAACTTTCTGCTGCATCTTGGCTGGAGGCCTCTGCTTTTGTATTGGCAGCGGTCGTATTATTGGCTAGTGCGGCTTTCATCAGTTCTTTGTCCCTAGCCCTTTGTTTTTTTCTTGCTGGCGTCAGCCACAAGTATAAAAATAAGCCTAAAGGCAACACACAGTACATTAAAAACGTCATAATTCCTGCAACAACTGATGCTTCAGTAATTGACATCATTAAAACAACGTAGATCCAGGCAATCGCGATAATATACATACTGCTAAGCCTTAAAGTTAATCCGAAGAGATTAGAGATTTATAAGTAATTTGTAAGTCGCACTAAAACATCCATTGAAAAATTTTAGTGTGTCACAACGTAACTGCAATAACATAATAACGACAAGTTAAAAACAGGAGACACGCATGACGACTTTTGATCCTCAAGCTACGTACTCCAATTGGATGTCACAGCTAATGAAGCAGGACAAATGGCAGGATTGGATGAAGCCAGCAGAGGCTATCAATCACATCCCAATGTTGGAGTCACTAAAAGAAGTTGGTGCAAAAATTGACCCCGCAACCATGTCTAAACTGCAAAGTGATTATATGCAGGAATTTAGCAAGTTGTGGCAAGATTTTGCTGTCTCCAAAGTACCTGATTTTAACGATAAACGTTTCTCATCCCCCGATTGGCATAATCATGCCATGCATGCTTATAGCGCAGCGTCATATTTGCTAAATGCTCGATTTTTGATGGCAATGGCTGAATCAGTTCAGGCTCCCGAGAAGACGAAGCAGAAAATTCGTTTTGCGGTGCAGCAAATGACCGACGCAATGTCGCCTGCAAATTTTCTTGTTACTAATCCTGAAGCTCAAACAAAAATTATAGAAAGCAAAGGCGAAAGCCTGGCAAAAGGTATTACGCATATGTTGGCTGATATGCAAAAAGGACGCATCTCACAGACCGACGAATCTGCATTTGAAGTTGGTAAAAATGTTGCTACATCCGAAGGTACAGTGGTTTTTGAAAATCGCCTATTTCAACTGATCCAGTACAGTCCATTAACCAAAACTGTACATCAACGCCCATTGTTGATGGTTCCCCCTTGCATTAACAAGTTTTACATTCTTGATCTACAACCAGAGAATTCGGTAGTGCGTTATGCGGTAGAGCAGGGTCATACTGTTTTCCTTGTTTCATGGGCTAATCCGCATGAGTCTTTGGCGACCGTTAGTTGGAATGATTACATAGAGGAGGGTGCAATTCAGGCGATCCATACTGTTCAAGAAATTAGTAAGCAAGACAAAATTAATGCTTTTGGTTTTTGTGTTGGCGGCACAATTATTTCCACAGCGTTAGCTGCTTTGGCTGATCGTGGAGAGCATCCCGTTAGTAGTCTAACGTTACTTACTACGCTATTGGATTTCTCAGACACAGGTATTTTGGATGTGTTTGTCGATGAAATGCAGGTAAGCATGCGTGAACAAACGATTGGTCAAGGCGGTCTGATGCCCGGGCGTGATCTGGCGAGTACTTTTTCCAGTTTGCGCGCGAATGATTTAGTCTGGAATTATGTTCAGACTAATTATTTGAAGGGGGATAGTCCACCTCCGTTTGATTTGTTGTACTGGAATGCAGATAGCACTAATTTGCCTGGACCAATGTTTTGCTGGTACCTGAGAAATACTTATCTGGAAAATAAATTAAAAAAACCAAATGCACTGACGGTTGCTGGAAACAAGATTGATCTCGGTAAAATTGATGCGCCTGTCTTTATTTATGGTTCGCGCGAGGATCATATTGTTCCTTGGCAGGCTGCATACGCTTCCTGCGTTTTGCTTAACCCCAAGAAGAAATCACGTAATCAATTTATTTTGGGGGCGTCTGGTCACATTGCCGGAGTGGTAAATCCTCCAGCGAAAAAGAAGAGAAGTTACTGGACTAATTCTAGCCTCGGATCAGATGCACAAACCTGGTTTGATGGTGCAACAGAACATCCTGGCAGTTGGTGGCCAGAGTGGGCAATTTTTTTGAGTGAGCACGGCGGCAAGATGGTGAAAGCCCCGGTAAAGCCAGGAAATGCCAGTTTTAAACCAATAGAGCCTGCACCTGGGCGATATGTCAAAGTAAGAGCAGATTAAATAAAAAAATTGGAGATTTAGTATGTCAAAACGTATAGCTTATGTAACTGGTGGTATGGGTGGAATTGGAACTCCAATATGCAAGCGCTTATGCCAGGAGGGTTTTATCGTTGTTGCCGGATGTGGCCCAAACTCTCAGCGCAAAGATAAATGGCTAGCTGATATGCGGGCAGAAGGTCATGATATTCATGCCTCCGAAGGCAATGTGTCTGATTGGGAGTCTACTAAAGCAGCTTTTGATAAAGTTAAAGCGGAAATCGGTGAGGTCGATGTTCTGGTCAACAACGCAGGCATTACGCGTGATGGTCAATTCCGTAAGATGAGTAAGGCGGATTGGGATGCTGTAATGGATACCAATCTGAATTCTTTATTCAACGTAACTAAACAAATTATTGATGGTATGGCCGATCGTGGTTGGGGGCGCATCATTAATATTTCTTCTGTTAATGGCCAAAAAGGTCAGTTTGGTCAGACAAATTATTCCACGGCCAAAGCCGGTATTCACGGTTTTACTATGGCATTGGCGCAAGAGGTAGCGACTAAAGGAGTGACGGTTAACACTGTTTCTCCAGGCTACGTAGGTACTGATATGGTACGTGCAATACGTCCCGATGTACTGGAGAAGATCGTTTCTGGCATTCCAGTCAAGCGCTTAGCTGAACCGTCTGAAATTGCTTCTATCGTTGCTTGGATTGCTTCTGACGAAGGTGGCTACGCCACTGGATCAGACTTTTCAATTAACGGTGGTTTACATATGGGCTAGTTGATCCTTATTTTTTGTCGCATTGCGGCGAAATAATGCCTGTCGGAATCATTGATTTCGATAGGCATTGTCATTTAAAACAAAAATAGTTGTACTATCGAAAATAGGTGACAAACAAATTTAATGTTTTTCATTACTTGCAATGAATACATTATTTGTTTGCTTAGATTGGGCATAAGTGCAAACGACGGGCAATACTTAAGTCGTTTGCCGAAAAGCTTAACGATTTGTTAATTGAGACTTCAATGAATAGTGCAAAAAAATCGACGCAGCATTTGATCAAAAAATATCCTAATCGTCGTCTTTATGATACCCAAACAAGTAGCTACATCACTTTGGTTGATGTAAAACAGTTCGTTTTAGAGAATGATGATTT
Organism: Undibacterium sp. RTI2.2; assembly: GCF_035018705.1. NCBI lineage: Bacteria > Pseudomonadati > Pseudomonadota > Betaproteobacteria > Burkholderiales > Oxalobacteraceae > Undibacterium > Undibacterium sp. RTI2.2. Next base: position 55,467 of record NZ_JASJXN010000019.1, read on the forward strand.
TGCAGTAATAGATGCTAAAACCGGAGAAGATTTAACCCGGAGTATTTTGTTGCAAATCATTCTTGAAGCAGAAGCTGGTGGCACGCCCATGTTTTCCAGTGTTGCTTTGTCCCAGATTATTCGCTACTACGGTCACGCTATGCAAGGCATGATGGGCTCGTATCTTGAGAAAAACATCCAAGCTTTTATCGATATCCAGAACAAACTGACAGAAAACTCTAAGGGAGTTTATGAAGGGAAACCATTTAGTCCCGAGATGTGGGCGCAGTTTATGAGTGTCCAAGGCCCAATGATGCAGGGAATGATGGGTAATTATATTGAACAAAGCAAAAGCTTATTTGTACAAATGCAAGAGCAAATGCAAAATCAAACTAAGAATATATTCGGCACATTTCCTTTCAATCCAGACGGTAAGCCAAAGTAAATCGCTATAAATTTAATAAACTCACCAATTAAATGGTGATAACCAGTCACTTTTGAGGTGGCCATGTGAGTAAGAGGTACAATAGCGGATTGCTTTGTACCTCTTTTTATTATGTCCATAGATACTCTTATCACTTCAGTCAAACCTTCAGCAATTAATCCTAAGGTCGGTTTTGTCTCTCTCGGCTGCCCAAAAGCACTGGTTGATTCCGAACAAATCCTGACACAATTGCGTGCCGAAGGTTACGATACCGCTAAATCTTATGATGGCGCCGATCTAGTGATCGTCAACACCTGCGGTTTTATTGATGCGGCAGTTCAAGAGTCTCTGGATGCAATTGGCGAGGCACTGGCTGAAAATGGTAAAGTTATTGTCACAGGTTGCTTAGGGGCCAAAAAAGACGCCAATGGTAATGACATGATTATGTCTATCCATCCCAAAGTGTTGGCGGTGACGGGGCCACATGCCTTGGGTGAAGTGATGGATGCTGTCCATTTGCATTTGCCTAAACCACACGAACCTTTTATTGATTTGGTACCGGCTCAAGGCGTTAAACTGACACCTAAGCATTACGCTTATCTCAAAATTTCTGAAGGCTGCAATCATCGTTGCAGTTTCTGCATTATTCCATCCATGCGCGGGGATCTGGTATCTCGTCCGATTGCCGACATTATGCTGGAGGCAGAAAATCTGTTCAAAGCTGGAGTAAAAGAATTACTCGTTATTTCACAAGATACCAGTGCTTACGGGGTGGACGTGAAATTCCGCACCGGTTTTTGGAATGGCAAACCAGTCAAAACCCATATGACACAATTAGTCGAGGCATTGGGTGATTTGGCAAAACAATATGATGCCTGGGTACGTTTGCATTATGTTTATCCTTATCCGCATGTTGATCAAATTATTCCCTTCATGAACAACGGGCATGTCTTGCCGTATCTTGATGTGCCGTTACAGCATGCGCATCCAGACGTGCTAAAACGCATGAAGCGCCCAGCTAGCGGCGAAAAAAATATTGAGCGGATTAAAGCATGGCGCGCAATGTGTCCTGAAATTACAATACGTTCAACTTTCATCGCCGGTTTTCCTGGCGAAACTGAAGAAGAGTTTGAATACCTGTTAGATTTCTTAAAAGAAGTTGAGATTGATCGCTTAGGCTGCTTTGCCTATTCGCCCGTAGACGGCGCTACTGCGAATGAACTGGCGAATCCAGTTCCAGAAAATATCCGTGAAGATCGTCGTCGTCGCGTCATGGAATTGCAAGAAGGTATCTCCAAAAAACGTCTGCAAGCGAAAGTTGGCAAAACGATTCGCGTGTTGATTGACTCTCTTGACCGCAGTGGCGGCGTTGGACGTTCCTCTGCAGATGCGCCAGAGATCGATGGCGTAGTCTATGTAAAACCGCCATTCGAGCCACATCGCAAACTTAAAGTAGGTGACTTTGTCGAGGTCAAACTCACGGCAGCTGATGCTCACGATTTGTGGGGCGAAGCGATTTAAGTCTATGCCGGCTCTGAATATTCAATTTAGGATTTTCTCCTTAGTCTTGTTGCTTGCAACGCTGTTTTTATCATTTTCCGCTGCACACGCTCAGCAAGATACTGCTAATACGGTCACCAACGCGGCAGCTACGCGAGTGACCACGCCCATTTTTAAAGAAGCACAAAGGTGGCGTGGTAAGTTGGGAGAAGATGTCGTTGAAATGCGTCTACAGCCCAAGCTAGAAGATATTGACAGTGTCGAGGGCGACTACATCGTCTTTGGTGGAAACAGAAATAAAGGCCATAAAATCTTGTTGGCCGGCGAGGTCAATGGGACTACCTTAAGCATGGAAGAATCTGAAGATGGTATCGACGTTTCTGGTCAATGGGATGGTAAGTTAGAGGGCAAAATTCTGCGTGGCAAATGGCAGTCCGATGACGGTAAGACCATCAAAGATTTTATTCTCGAATTAATGCCGTCAGCAGTAAGTAAGACTGGTAAATCTAAGAGAGCATCTTCGTTGCATTTGAAGGCTGCACAATAATTCCTAGTCAAAGCTGGCTTTCCTGTCTGCTCAGAATATTAAAATTGCATTGCCTGGCACTCAGCCTCAGATAACGGACTTATAAAATTGTCCCTCGCTGTACTTCCAAGTAATCGCGTGATCTGTAACAATAGGTTCAACACCGCGTCAGAGTTTATATTTATCTTTGGGCGCTTCTATCTAAATTTCCGCGAGCGTTCATGATGACAATCCCAGGTACAAACACGACATTAATTCATTCTGATTATGTAGCACCAGATGGATTTGCGGCTTTTCCTACGGCGATTCATCACGCTTCTACGGTGTTATTTAAAGATGTTGCTGCAATGCGTGCTCGCAGTTGGCAAGATAAATCAGCCTATACATATGGTCTGCATGGAACGCCCACAAGTTTTACTTTAGAGGCGCGATTAGCTGAGATAGAGCAGGGCGACCATTGTTTGCTGGCACCTAGTGGCTTGGCTGCAATTACGCTGATCGATCTGGCTTTGTTGCAAAGCGGTGACGATGTTTTGATTCCAGATAATGTCTACAATCCCAATCGTGAATTAGGTGATTGGCTGGCAAGTAGTTTTGGGTTGAGTGTACGTTACTACGACCCGCTCATTGGCGCTGGTATTGCGGCACTAATCAAGTCAAATACCAAATTGATTTGGACCGAAGCGCCGGGTTCTGTATCGATGGAAGTGCCAGATATCCCCGCCATTTGTGCCGCAGCGCATGCGCAAGGTGTGGCGGTGGCGCTAGATAATACCTGGTCTGGTGGATTGGCTTTCCCCGCCTTTGCGCATGGTGTGGATATTGTTATGCAGGCATTAACCAAATATCAAAGTGGTGGTTCTGATGTCTTGATGGGGGCTGTTATTACCAAAGACAAATTATTGAATCAACGTCTTCAATCAGCCCATATGCGTTTGGGTTTTGGCGTCGGTATGGATGATGCCTATCTAATATTGCGTAATTTACCTAGCTTGAAATTACGTTTTGATGCGCATGATGCCAGCGCCCGTAAAGTCGCGACTTGGTTATCAACTCGTCCGGAGATCAATAAGGTTTTGCATCCAGCTTTGCCAGACTGTCCCGGACATCATATTTGGAAGCGCGATTTTAGTGGTGCTGGCGGTTTGTTTTCTGTGTTATTTGATAGCGCTTATACCGAGCAGCAAACGGACCGCTTTGTCGATGCCTTGAAGCTGTTTAAAATTGGCTTTAGCTGGGGCGGTGCGAATAGTTTATGCGTACCTTATCGTATTCAGCAGATGCGGACGACATGGCCACATCAAGGTGTGCTGGTGCGTTTTAATATTGGATTGGAAGACGCCGATGACTTAATTGCTGATATTGCGCAAGCGATGTCTGCTTTATAGCACTCAGCTTTTCTCAATTATTTAAAAGACGTAAATTCTGCTGGAAAGGCGTATCCATGATGAAAAAATCAAAACTGGTCATGCTCGTTGTGTTTGTATTGACCGGCTGTGCTACGCGTTCGTTAGAAGAGCCAGCCCCGCGTGGTCAAACTCCAGACGCAGGCAAAGCCGCGACCCCAAAACCTGTGACCGCTCCCAGCTCTTCGACTGCTTTTACGATCAATGGATACAAACGCGATCTTGCTCAATATATTACAAAGCACAATGCGGATAAATCATATTCAGAGCAGCCACAAGCGTTGTTGCGGTCTGTCATTGTTTTAAAATTTATTTTGGCGTCAGATGGTAAGTTAATCAAAAGCGAAATTATGCGCAGTAATCACGACAAAGTGACAGAGGCGACTGCTTTGAATAGTCTGCGAGTCAGTGCGCCATTCCCCAAGCCTCTGCCACATCTGGTGCGTAATGGACGCTTAGAAATTATTGAAACTTGGTTGTTTAACGATGACGGTCGCTTTCAATTACGGAGTATTGCTTTACCGCAAATCGACGAGTAACGATTGATTTTCAGTATTTATTTTAAATATACTGCTGACTAGTATATTTTAGTTGTCCAATGATTCTTTGGACGATCTGGCATAATTAGTATAAAAAATAGGGAGTATATGAAACTCCTTGGTCCAATCGTAGCTTGTTTGATTTTTGACTACGCAAAAAAAGAGGGCTGGATTTTGATCCAGCCCTCTTTTCATTTCATTCCTTAGTTACCGGCCTAAGTCGGTAACTAAGGTGATGAATGTCAGTTTTTCAACCCTTAAGCCGCTAACAGTTGACGCAATACAAATGGCAAGATGCCGCCATGCTTGTAATAGTCAACTTCAATTGGTGTATCGATACGCAACAAGACTTTGACTTCTTGTTTGTCACCATTGGCACGGTTAATCACCAGTGTCACTTGCTGTTGTGGCTTGATATCATCTTCGATACCTTTCAGGTCGTAGGATTCTGTGCCTGTAATACCCAAAGAATCAACGCTGTCAGTACCCAGGAACTGCAATGGCAATACGCCCATGCCGACCAGGTTAGAGCGGTGGATACGTTCGAATGAACGAGCGATGACAGCTTTAACGCCCAGTAATTGCGTGCCTTTAGCTGCCCAGTCGCGGGATGAGCCCGTGCCGTACTCTTCGCCACCGAAGATCATCGTTGGCGTGCCTTCAGCAACATATTTCATCGCGGCATCGTAGATCGCCATTGGCTCGCCAGTTGGCTGGAACAGCGTTTCGCCACCTTCAACACGAGAGCCGTCTTCTTTCGCTGGAATCATCAAGTTTTTGATACGCACGTTGGCAAAAGTACCGCGCATCATGATTTCGTGGTTGCCGCGACGTGAGCCGTAGGAATTAAAATCTGCTTTCAGTACGCCATTTGCTTTCAACCAAATACCTGCTGGGCTAGATTCTTTGATTGAACCAGCAGGAGAGATATGATCGGTTGTAATTGAATCACCAAACACACCCAATGCACGTGCACCAGTGATGCCAGTAGCAGCAGCTTTTGGCTCCATAGTAAAGTCAGCGAAGAACGGTGGCTCAGCGATGTAAGTGGAGGTTGGCCAGTCGTAGACTTGACCTTCTGCCACACCTTTGATGTTTTCCCACAATTTGCCTGGTGCACCTTTGACGTCAGCGTAGTTCTCTTTGAATGTTTTTGAGTTCATCGCGAACTTCATTAACTTCTGGATTTCTGCGCTGGTTGGCCAGATGTCGCCAAGGAAAATATCTTTACCTTTTACGCGGCCAACTGGTTCAGTCATCAAATCTCTTGTCATATTGCCCGCGATTGCATAGGCAACAACCAAAGGAGGGGAGGCCAAGAAGTTGGAGCGAATATTCGGATGAATCCGGGCTTCAAAGTTGCGATTGCCGGAGAGAATTGCAGATGCCACGATGTCGTTTGCTACGATGGCTTCGTTCATGGCAGGTGTTAAATCACCAGCGTTACCGATACATGTCGTGCAGCCATAAGCGGTTACGCCGAAGCCGAGTTTTTCTAGATATGGCAACAGACCCGCAGCTTCCAGATACTTGGTAACAACACGCGACCCTGGTGCCAGCGATGTTTTAATGTGTGGTGCAACTTTCAAGCCAGCTTCGACAGCTTTCTTAGCTAACAAACCAGCTGCCAATAGTACGCTTGGGTTGGAGGTATTTGTGCAAGACGTAATTGCAGCAATCAGGATATCGCCGTTTTTAACTTTAACGCCGTCTGCATTGGTGTAAACCGCATCCAGATCTTCAGCTTTTTTATTAAAGCCGTTCTCTGAGGTTGGTTTAGCAAACAAATCAGCGAAGGTCGATTTGACGTTACCGATTTCAATCCGATCCTGCGGACGTTTTGGACCAGCCAAAGATGGTGCAACGGTGTCCAGTGCCAACGATACTTCTGTTGTGTAATCAATGTCACCAGCTTTAGGAATGCCGAACATTTTCTGGGCTTTGAAATAGCCTTCAAATGCATCGATCTCAGCTTTAGTACGACCGGTACCTTTAAAATAATCAATCGTTGCTTCATCAACAGGGAAGAAACCCATAGTCGCGCCATATTCTGGTGCCATGTTGGCGATAGTTGCACGGTCTGTCAGAGACAATGTGCGTGTACCTTCGCCAAAGAACTCAACAAACTTGCCTACAACTTTTGCTTTACGCAGCAATTCTGTAATGGTCAATACCAAATCGGTTGCAGTACAACCTTCACGCAACGCGCCTGTCAGGTTTACGCCAACTACGTCTGGCGTCAGGAAATAAACTGGCTGGCCCAGCATGCCCGCTTCAGCTTCAATACCGCCAACACCCCAGCCAACGACGCCGATACCGTTGATCATTGTTGTATGTGAATCTGTACCTACCAGTGTGTCTGGATAGTAGATATCATTTTTCTTTGCATCTTTTACTTTATGTACGCCGCGTGCCAAGTATTCCAGGTTAACTTGATGGACAATGCCGAAACCTGGAGGTACAACGCCGAATGTATCAAAAGCTTGCATACCCCATTTCATGAACTGGTAACGCTCGTTATTGCGTTGAAACTCCAATTTCATGTTCAGATCCAAGGCTTTCTTTTCACGGAAATGATCAATTTGAACAGAGTGGTCGACTACTAAATCAACTGGTACTAAAGGCTCGATATTTTTTGGATTTTTACCTTGTTTCGCAGCGACGTTACGCATTGCTGCCAAGTCAGCCAGTAATGGGACGCCGGTAAAGTCTTGCAAAACTACACGAGACACGACGAAAGGAATTTCGTCAGTACGGTCGCCAGTAGCGCTCCAGTTAGCGAGTTGCTTAACGTGTTCGTCAGTGACTTTTTTGCCGTCACAATTGCGTAGGACAGATTCCAGCACAATACGGATGGAAATTGGTAAGCGCGAAATCTTTACACCCAGATTTTTTTCTAGTGCTGGCAATGAGTAGAATTTGCCTTTTTTAGAATCTGAAATCTTGAAATCTTTCAGGGTTTTGAATGCATCTTTATACGCATTTTGGCTCATGGCTATTCCTTTTTTTTACAAAAATCAATGATCAAAAAAATCTACTTATTAAATCACTTCAGTTAAATACGAAATGTACAAAACGCTTGTTTATTTCGCTTGCGATGCGGTCGAGAGTCGTTCGGTTTCTGCTACAACTTGCTCTGGTGTTTTACATTCATTGGCTAACTGTTGGCCATGACGTGAATCTAACAACATACTTTTAGATGGAATGCCGATAAATACAAATCCAGCTTTTTTATTTTCAAACCGGTTAGCACCGGTTGTCGTATCAATTCTGCTGAGACGATATAAACGTTTTTTCCAACGTATCGCAACGTGTTTATCATCGTCTGCGTTGGTATAAATAGTGAAGAAATTGCCGAGTTCACATTTGTAATCGAAAGTTTTATTTTCGGTGATGTCTGGTTCTAAATCATCTTCATCAGGTACAGCTTTTACTGGAGATAGTTTTTCCGCAATTTTATTTGTTTTGGCAGTTGCTTTTTTGCTGGTACTTGTTGTTTGCGCTTGTGACAAAAGTGGCGAACACAAAATGCTGGACGTGAGCGCCATAAAGCTGACGATGTAGATAATTTTCTTCATTCATATCTCCTGATTACATAAGTTCTTGGAACGTTGTTGAGTTTTATAACGATTACGATAAATCACAATAATATCAGCGCAGAATCTGGTAATGCTAACTGGCAGCGCTGGGCTTTTTTTAACAAAGTCCAATAATATCGGTAGCTGGCTCGATCATGTAGTCGTCCGGCGATCTGTATCGGCCCCCAGTCATTCTGTTGAGCCTCAATCAAAATTGAAATTGCCTCGTTAATTTCTGCAGTTCTTGGTGACAATGCTTTGACGATGGGCTTAATTTGATCAGGATGTATGCTCCACATTCTAGTGTAACCACATTCGATGCCTGCACGATTAGCATCACCTGCAACAATTGCAGTGTCTTTGATTTCAGTGGTTACATTATGTGACGCTACTTTGCCGAAACGATGGCAAGCTGCGGCAATCTCTAGCTTGGCGCGCATGACTAATGGATGCGTAAACTGTCCTGGTGATCGCATTGCACTAGACGGAATAGCACCATAATGCGCTGAAATAAAATCCATAATGCCAAATGACAGGCACTCGACTTGAGGTAAAGCGGCAATTTGATGAGCGTTGGCCAATGCGCCGTGAGTTTCTATTAAGACGTGAATGGGTGCGGGACTTTGTCGAGAACTCGTCGCGTACTGGTTAATTTTCTGTATGGCTTTGATGACTTGCTCTACGCCATCAACTTTTGGCAGTACCCAATAAGCAATTTTTTCTCCGGCAACAGGTGCAATCAGATCAATATCTTGTTCAAAATAAGGGCTGTTGACATCATGTAGGCGTACGCCAATTCGCTGCAGATAATTACTCTCTGATGCAATCAGATTGCCAACAAGTTTTGCATGTGCGACCTCATTGCCTGCTGCTGCGCCATCTTCACAATCAAATGTAATATCAAATACAGCACCCAGCGCATTTTGCAGCGACATGGATTTATGCATGAGTTTTTCAGATCCGGCATAGTGATCACATACCGGCAAAAATGTCGGTTGTTCCTGATCCTGAAATAAAACTTGGGAAGGGTGCATCTTCACGCTATGAGAGAGGAAGTGATTTGGCAAGTTGGACATAGACTACGACCAACTTGCCTCTGATAAAAATCAGCCAACCAGGTGTTTTACGCCATCACGCTCTTCTTGCAATTCTTTAAGCGTAAGGTTGATACGTTCTTGAGAGAATGCATCGATTTCTAAACCTTGAATAATTTTGTATTCGCCGTTTTCTGTTGTGACAGGAAAACCAAACATAGTACCTTCAGGAATCCCATAAGATCCATCGGAGGGAACGCCCATCGTTGTCCACTTGCCGTTAGTGCCAAGTACCCAGTCGCGAACATGATCGATCGCTGCGTTTGCCGCAGATGCGGCAGAAGACAAGCCGCGTGCCTCAATAATGGCTGCACCGCGTTTGCCAACTGTTGGCAAAAATACGTCTTTATTCCATTCTTGATCGTTGATCAAATCTTTAACCGATGCACCATCAGCAGTTGCAAAACGATAATCAGCATACATGGTTGGCGAATGATTGCCCCATACGCAAAGCTTTTCAATTGCGGCAACTGGTTTACCAATTTTTGCGGCTACTTGTGACAACGCACGGTTGTGATCCAAGCGCAACATTGCAGTGAAGTTTTTGGATGGCAAGCTTGGTGCCGATTTCATTGCGATGTACGCATTAGTGTTTGCAGGATTACCAACCACCAAGATTTTCACATTACGCGAAGCAACGGCATCTAATGCTTTACCTTGAACTGTAAAAATTTGTGCATTCGCTTCCAATAAATCTTTGCGTTCCATTCCCGGTCCACGTGGACGCGCACCAACTAACAGGGCAACATCGATATCCTTAAAAGCAGTCATCGGGTCACTATGAGCAGTCATGCCAGCGAGTAATGGGAATGCGCAATCGTCGATTTCCATCATAACGCCTTTAAGTGCTTTTTGCGCTTTTTCGTCAGGAATCTCTAACAATTGCAGAATAACCGGTTGGTCTTTGCCAAGCATGTCGCCATTGGCAATGCGGAATAAAAGGGAATAGCCAATTTGGCCAGCAGCGCCTGTTACAGCTACGCGCATAGGGGATTTTGCCATGATGCATCTCCGAAGTGGTGTGAAAATTATGTCGACTTAACGCTTTATAATCAATCATTTCAAACTCGATTATTAAGCATAAAAAGCACACAATGATACCGTTGAAAGTAGGGCGCGTCAGCCAAATTCACAAGCGACCTCTAATTTCTTAATCTATCAATATTAAGCTTCAATCTTTATATCAATCTACGGTGTTTGTGGATTTCTTCTTTACTTTGAATCTATAAGAACTAATATTGCTTGACGACTTTAATGTTGGTTCGTGTCAACTCGTTCATACGGGAGTTTAGGTTGGCTAGAACGAAGTGTCAATCAATATCTTATGTCTTATATAAGACATATTACTTGTTAATTTGTTGTGGACGGAATGCTACTTTCTGTGGTGAAATTGTGGTCTATGAATTCTACTGTGCCAACCGCCAATAATCAGGGTAATAATCCTAATAGCTCGACTGTAGGTGTTGCTGCGCCTGGTTATGTGACATCTGGCGCATCTCCTACTTTTAGCCCTTTATATCAGCAAATTAAAGCTTTGATTACCCAGAGTTTGCAGTCGGGCGAGTGGAAGCCTGGTGAGTTGATCCCTAGTGAGATGGAATTGGCTAGTCGTTTTAAGGTAAGTCAGGGTACTGTTCGCAAGGCGATTGATGAGCTATCTGCAGAAAATTTGGTTATACGTAGACAGGGGAAGGGTACTTTTGTCGCAACTCATCATGAGGCGCGCTCCCAATTCCGTTTTTTGCGCTTGGTGCCAGATGTTGGCATTCCACATTATCCTGAGAATAGAATTATCGAGGTGAAGCGGCTCCGTGCACCAGCTGATGTTGCGCGTGCACTAGATATCAAGTCAGGTGACTCTGTTGTGTTTATCCGAAGAGTTCAATCTTTTTCTAACGTACCCACCATTTTGGATGAATTGTGGTTGCCAGGGGTGATCTTTAAGGGATTGACTGCTGAGCGCCTTAATGAATACAAAGGCCCGATGTACGGTTTGTTTGAAACTGAGTTTGGTACGCACATGATCCGAGCGTCCGAAGAAATTCGAGCGGTTTGTGCTGATGAGGTTTCCGCTAATTTGCTTCAGTTAGATGTTGGTGCACCTTTGTTAAAGGTGGAGCGAATTTCGTTTACCTATGGCGATAAGCCTGTCGAGTTACGACGTGGGCTTTATCTGACCGACCAACATCATTATCGTAATGAACTGAGTTAATGCGGGTCATATAGGACGATTATTGGCATTACGTGTCAAAATACGTATTCAGATTTCGCAGTAAGATATGACTATTTTGTAGCAAAATGTCTTTTTGGTTGGTGCAATGCACCAAAATAGGCGAAAATTATAAAGTTCATGTACAGACTAGTTAATGGGGAGATTATTTATGTCTGAAGTAGTAAAAGCTAAACCTCGCTACGGGGTGATGCGGCTGATTGATGCCACAGGATATCGGCTGCCACTAGCTGGATTCGTTTCTATTCTGCACCGCGCAAGCGGAATGCTGATGTTTTTGCTCTTACCATTCATTTTGTATTTATTGGATAAAAGCATTACTTCAGAACTGTCATTTGCAGTGCTCAAAAATTTCACTTCGGGTATTTTTGTTAAATTGACTATTTTGGCGCTGTCATGGGCTTATTTGCACCATTTTTGTGCTGGTATTCGTCATTTGTTCATGGATTTTCATGTTGGCTTGAATAAAGACTCTGCACGTCAATCTGCCGTTGGTGTATTCGCTGTGAGCCTGTCTTTGGCTGCTTTGATTGCTCTTAAATTATTTGGAGTATTTTAAATGGCAAATAACAATATTGGGCCTAATCGGTTTGTCACTGGTGCGCATTATGGTTTGCGCGATTGGTTGGCGCAACGTGTCACAGCTATCGTTATGGCGCTGTATACCGTGTTGCTACTTGGATTGTTTTTAACGGCAAACGACTTCAGTTATGCTGGCTGGGCAGGTATTTTTGCGCAACAGTGGTTTAAGTTGGCGACCTTTGCTGTCTTTATGTGTTTGTTTTATCACGCTTGGGTAGGTATGCGTGATATCTGGATGGATTATGTGACGCACAGCGTTGCATTGCGTCTGGTGTTTCAAGTCGCCACTATTTTGTGGCTGATCGCTTGTGTCGGATATGCGGCACAGATTTTGTGGAGAGTGTAACCGTGGCAGCAATCAAACCCGCAATTCCATCCCGCCGCTTTGATGCGGTGATCGTTGGCGCAGGTGGCTCGGGCATGCGTGCTTCCTTGCAATTGGCAGAAGCTGGCCTGAACGTCGCTGTATTGTCTAAAGTATTTCCTACGCGTTCGCACACAGTTGCGGCACAAGGTGGTATCGGCGCGTCACTAGGTAATATGTCCGAGGATAATTGGTACTGGCATATGTTTGATACCGTAAAAGGATCAGATTATTTGGGCGACCAAGATGCAATTGAATTTATGTGTCGTGAAGCACCTAAAGTAGTTTATGAGTTAGAACATTTCGGTATGCCATTTGACCGTAACGCTGATGGCACTATTTACCAGCGCCCGTTTGGCGGACACACTGCAAATTTCGGTGAAAAACCAGTACAGCGAGCATGTGCGGCTGCAGATCGTACTGGTCATGCGTTATTGCACACTTTGTATCAGCGTAACGTTCGTGCTCGTACTCATTTCTTCGTCGAGTGGATGGCAATTGATTTAATTCGTGATGCTGATGGAGATGTCTTGGGCGTAGTTGCCTTGGAAATGGAAACTGGCGAAGTGATGATGCTTGAAGCCAAGCAAACCATCTTTGCAACCGGAGGTGCAGGTCGTATCTGGGCTGCCTCAACAAATGCATTTATCAATACTGGTGACGGTATGGGTATGGCTGCACGCGCTGGTTTGCCTCTGGAAGATATGGAGTTCTGGCAATTCCATCCAACGGGTGTTGCTGGAGCTGGCGTTTTGATCACAGAGGGCGTGCGTGGTGAAGGCGGTATTCTGGTCAATAGCCAGGGCGAGCGTTTCATGGAGCGTTATGCACCGACACTAAAAGATCTTGCTCCTCGCGATTTCGTTTCCCGTTCTATGGATCAGGAAATAAAAGAAGGTCGCGGTTGCGGTCCAAATAAAGATCATGTCATGCTGGATTTACGTCATATCGGAGCAGATACCATTCAGAAACGATTGCCATCGATTCTGGAGATCGCACATAAGTTTGCTAACGTAGATGCGACCAAAGAACCGATCCCGGTAGTGCCAACTATTCATTATCAAATGGGTGGTATTCCAACTAATATTTACGGTCAGGTTGTCGCCCCTAAAAACGGTAACCCTAATGAAATAGTGAATGGTTTATATGCGATTGGTGAGTGTGCATGCGTTTCAGTGCATGGCGCTAATCGTTTAGGTACCAATTCGCTGTTGGACTTACTAGTATTTGGTCGCGCAGCAGGTAATCATATCGTTGCCAGCAATTTGAAGGCTCGCAGCAATAAGGATCTGCCAGCGGATGCAGCAGATCTTGCATTATCTCGTTTGGCCAAACTGGAAACTAGCACGGGTACCGAGCGTGTACAGTACGTCGCGAATGCGATTCGTAAAACGATGCAATATCACTGCGGTGTATTCCGCACTGACGAGTTGCTGCAAGAGGGCGTCAAAGAGATCATGGAGTTAGATGAACGTCGTAAGCATGTCTCGTTCAAAGACAAATCTAAGGTATTTAACACAGCACGTGTTGAAGCCTTAGAATTGGATAATTTGATTGAAACCGCAAAAGCGACCATCACATCTGCTGCTGCGCGCAAAGAGTCGCGTGGTGCTCATGCGCATCGTGATTATGAGAAGCGCGACGATGAAAATTGGATGAAACACACGCTATGGTATTCGGAGGCTAATCGTCTGGATTACAAACCAGTTGTTACCAAGCCGCTGACTGTAGAGACCTTCAAGCCTAAAGCACGTACTTTCTAAGAATTGCGAAGAGAACAAAATGGCACGTACACTCAAATTTAAAATTTATCGCTACGATCCTGACAAGGATGCAAAGCCTTACATGCAAGATCTTACAGTTGAGCTGCAAGACACAGACAAAATGTTGCTAGATGCATTGCAACGCATCAAAGCTGACGTTGATGATTCTCTTGCCTTGCGTCGTTCATGCCGTGAAGGTGTGTGTGGTTCGGATGCAATGAACATCAATGGTAAAAATGGTTTGGCTTGTACCACTAATCTGAACGAATTGACTGAGCCTATTGTTTTGCGTCCTTTACCTGGTTTGCCAGTCATTCGTGATCTGATCGTGGACATGACGCAGTTCTTCAAGCAATACAACTCCATCAAACCATATTTGATGAACGAGTCGATTCCGCCTGAAAAAGAGCGCCTGCAAACGCCTGCAGAACGTGAAGAATTAGATGGCTTGTATGAATGCATCTTGTGTGCTTGCTGCTCCACATCTTGCCCTTCGTTTTGGTGGAATCCAGACAAATTCGTTGGCCCTGCCGGTTTATTGCAAGCTTATCGTTTCATTGCAGATTCACGCGATGAGGCGACCAATGAGCGCTTGGATAACTTAGAAGATCCGTATCGTTTGTTCCGATGCCACACGATCATGAATTGCGTTGATGTTTGCCCTAAGGGTCTTAATCCGACCAGGGCTATTGGCAAGATTAAAGAGTTAATGGTTAGGCGAGCTGTCTAGTCGTTGCAGAATTTAATCGAGTAAAACAATCGAGAGCTACAAGTTCGTTATTCCTCGAATGTTGAATTTGGAGCTCTTATTTTATGTAATTTTTGTTTTGCTTCGAATGGCAGTCTCAAGAATTGCATGAAATATGAATTCAGTATTGAAAGCAATTATGTCTGAAATTAAAATCGTATCCCATCAAAGTGACCCCGTAAAACGAGCTCGCCTAAGGTGGCGCTCCAGACGCGGTCTTTTGGAAAATGATCTCATACTCACTCGCTTTTTAGATTTACATGAGACATCTCTTACAGATGATGAAGTGGATGCTTTTGGTCGATTGATGGAATTGCCTGATAATACTTTGATGGACCTTATTTTGGCTAAAAAGCAACCAGAAGCTGAAGTTGATTTGCCGCACGTGCACGCACTTTTGGCTCGCTTGCAGATTGCCTGATGTTGATAGAGATTTATTGATAAAAATTTTCTCTCGTTTTTTTGATTAACGACTCAACTCTATGTTGAAGGAAGAGCCATGACGAATTCTGAAACAAAAGCCACACTATCTTTCTCTGATGGTTCTGCATCATTAGAAATGCCAATTTACAAAGGTACAGTTGGTCCTGACGTAATCGATATACGTAAATTGTATGGCGCAACAGGGATGTTTACTTATGATCCAGGCTTCATGTCAACGGCAGCATGTAACTCGTCAATTACTTACATTGATGGCGACAAAGGCGAACTGCTGTATCGCGGCTACCCCATTGAACAACTAGCAGTTAATGGCGGTGATTTTTTAGAAACTTGTTTCCTGCTATTGAACGGTGAGTTGCCAACAGTTGAGCAAAAGGCTGAATTTGTTGCTACTGTAACGAATCACACTATGGTGCACGAGCAGATGCAATTTTTCTTCCGTGGCTTCCGTCGTGATGCACATCCGATGTCTGTTCTGGTTGGTACAGTAGGCGCTTTAGCGTCGTTCTACCATGATTCCCTCGATATTAATAATCCACGTCACCGCGAAGTATCTGCAATTCGCTTGATCGCAAAAATGCCAACTCTGGTTGCTATGGCCTATAAGTATTCCATTGGGCAGCCTTTTGTTTACCCTCGTAATGACTTGTCATATAGCGCTAACTTCATGCACATGATGTTTTCTACGCCATGTGAGCCATATAAGGTAAATGAAGTTTTGGTTCGCGCTTTGGATCGTATTTTGATACTGCATGCTGATCACGAGCAAAATGCATCTACTTCTACAGTTCGTCTGGCGGGTTCGTCTGGGGCAAACCCATTTGCGTGTATCGCTGCTGGTATCGCTTGTTTGTGGGGGCCTGCACACGGTGGTGCTAATGAAGCTGCTTTGAGCATGTTGGAAGAAATAGGAAGCGTTGATAATATCTCTGAATTTATTGCCCAAGTAAAAGATAAAAACTCTGGCGTAAAATTGATGGGCTTCGGTCATCGTGTTTATAAAAACTATGATCCACGTGCTAAATTAATGCGTGAAACTTGCTATGAAGTTCTGCAAGAACTCGGTTTGCAAGATGATCCATTGTTTAAACTTGCGATGGCGTTAGAAAAAATTGCGTTGGAAGATGAATACTTCGTCTCTCGTAAATTGTATCCAAATGTCGATTTCTATTCCGGCATCGTACAACGTGCACTCGGTATTCCGACTTCCTTATTTACGGGTATTTTTGCCTTGGCTCGTACAGTTGGCTGGATCGCGCAGTGGAAAGAAATGATTTCTGATCCAGAGCAAAAAATTGGTCGACCACGCCAATTATTTGTCGGATCTCAGACGCGTACCGTGTTGCCTATTGATCAGCGTGGATAGTTGGTATCGAAAAAAGCGAGTCAGCTAGACTCGCTTTTTTTTACATTAAATATGTTATGCTTCAATTAGTAAGTAGATTTTTAGATGTAAATTCATTTTTAATTCAAAAAAGTTATTTTTTTAAATATACGAATGACAGTTTTGATTTAAAAGTGGAGTAGTTAGAAACCAGCCCTTCCCCACAACTTGATGTGCAATCCGCTAACCGGTCAGGCCGTGTCGCGGAAGGTTAGATTAACCCGCTAATCTCGCGAAACGCGAAGAAAGGTGAGCAAGATGATGCAACAATATAACGCTAACTCGTATTTGTTCGGCGGCAATGCGCCGTACGTAGAAGAACTTTACGAAGCGTATCTAAACAATCCCGGATCTGTTCCTGATAACTGGCGCGCGTATTTTGACGCGATGCAAAACGTTCCTGCGGTCGATGGCTCAAGTAAACCGGACGTAGCGCATGCACCTGTGATTGCTTCGTTTGCTGAGCGAGCCAAACAAGGTCCTATTCGTACAGTCAGTGCGAGTGCCGACGCCGAAATGGGTCGTAAACGTGTCGCTGCACAGCAATTGATTGCTGCCTATCGGTTCTTAGGTAGCCATTGGGCGAATTTGGACCCTTTGCAACGTCAAGAACGTCCAAATATCCCAGAACTTGAAGCTAGTTTTTATGGCTTTACAGATGCTGATATGGATATTCAGTTCAACATTAGCAACACCTATTTTGGGCCAGAAACCGCATCATTGCGCGATTTGCTGAATTCTTTGCGCGATACTTACTGTCGTTCGATCGGTGCTGAATTTATGTATATCAGCGACCCAACTGAAAAGCGCTGGTTACAACAAAAGCTTGAGTCCATTCGTTCGACTCCAAGTTTTTCCGCTGAAAAGAAAAAACATATTCTTGATCGCTTGACCGCAGCAGAAGGTTTAGAGCGCTACCTTCATACTCGTTACGTTGGTCAAAAACGTTTCTCACTCGAAGGTGGTGAGAGTTTTATCGCCTCCATGGACGAGACTATTCAACGTGCTGGTGAACGTGGTGTTGAAGAGATCGTTATCGGTATGGCGCATCGTGGTCGTTTGAACGTGTTGGTCAATACTCTGGGCAAGATGCCACAAGATTTGTTTGCTGAATTTGAAGGTAAACATGGTGACGATCTGCCAGCAGGTGACGTTAAATACCACCAAGGCTTCTCATCAGATATTTCCACTCCGGGCGGACCAGTCCATTTGTCCCTTGCATTCAATCCATCCCATCTTGAAATCGTTAATCCAGTAGTTGAGGGTTCGGTTAAGGCGCGTATGGAGCGTCGTGGCGACAAAGATGGTTCTCAAGTTCTACCTATATTAGTTCATGGTGACGCTGCGTTTGCAGGTCAGGGCGTTGTCATGGAAACGCTGAACCTCGCGCAAACACGTGGTTATGGTACTGGCGGAACGGTACATATCGTGATCAACAATCAGATTGGTTTTACTACATCTGATCCGCGCGATTCCCGTTCTACTTTGTATTGTTCCGACGTCGTAAAAATGATTGAAGCACCTGTATTGCACGTTAATGCTGATGATCCTGAAGCCGTTGTTCTGGCAACACAGATCGCTTTGGACTACCGTATGGAGTTCAAGAAGGATGTCGTTGTTGATATTATTTGCTACCGCAAGCTAGGTCATAACGAGCAGGACACACCAGCGCTGACGCAGCCTTTAATGTATAAAAAAATTGCTCAGCACCCTGGTACTCGTAAAATGTACGCCGATAAATTGGCAGCGCAAGGTACGATCCCAGCTGATGGTGGCGATACGATGGTCAAGGCTTTCCGTGATGCTATGGATGCAGGTAAGCATACGGTTGATCCGGTCATCTCCAACTTCAAGAACAAATATGCAGTGGATTGGATTCCTTTCCTAAACCGTAAATGGACTGACGCAGCAGATACAGCAGTACCTCTTTCTGAGTTGAAGCGTTTAGCTGAGCGTATTACGACGGTGCCAGAAAGCTTCAAGCCGCATAGTCTGGTTGAAAAAGTTTTGGGCGACCGCGCCACCATGGGTCGCGGTGAATTAAATCTTGACTGGGGTATGGGCGAGCATCTTGCCTACGCATCTTTAGTTGCGTCTGGTTATGCAATCCGTTTGACGGGTCAAGATGCCGGTCGCGGCACATTTGTACATCGCCACGCGGTTTTGCATGATCAAAATCGTGAGCGTTGGGATGCAGGTACTTATATTCCTTTGCAAAACATTTCAGACAAGCAAGCTCCATTCGTCGTGATTGATTCTGTATTGTCAGAAGAAGCTGTATTGGCATTTGAATATGGTTATTCCACTGCAGAACCAAATACATTGACAATCTGGGAAGCACAATTCGGCGATTTCGCTAACGGTGCTCAAGTTGTTATCGATCAATTCATCAGCTCCGGTGAAGTAAAATGGGGTCGTGCTTCTGGTTTGGTGCTGATGTTGCCGCATGGTTACGAAGGCCAAGGTCCAGAGCATTCATCTGCACGTCCTGAACGCTTCTTACAGTTGTGCGCTGACAATAATATGCAAGTGGTTCAGCCGACGAATGCTGCGCAAATTTTCCATCTCTTGCGTCGTCAGATGATCCGTCAGTTCCGTAAGCCTTTGGTCATCATGACGCCGAAGTCCTTGCTGCGTAATAAAGATGCGGGTTCTCCGTTGTCTGAATTAGCAAAAGGTAGTTTCCATACAGTGATTGGCGAAGTGGATGACAAGATCGATGCCAAAAAAGTGAAGCGTGTGATCGCTTGTTCAGGCAAGGTTTACTATGATCTGGTCAACGCACGTAAAGAGCGTGGTCAGACTGATACGGCGATTATCCGTGTGGAGCAGTTATATCCGTTCCCACATAAGAGCTTCTCAGCTGAGTTGAAAAAATTCCCACAATTGGCTGAGTTGGTTTGGGCACAAGATGAGCCGCAAAATCAGGGACCTTGGTTCCAGATTCAGCACAATATTTTTGAAAGTCTGGATGAAGGTCAAAAACTGGCATATGCCGGTCGTCCAGCTAGCGCATCGCCTGCTGTAGGTTACTACGACAAGCACTACGCACAACAAAAAGCATTGCTGGATACGGCATTTTCTAAACTCAAAGGCTACGTCCTGACTAAATAACGATCTTGTATTGACTGTGCGTATTCATTACGCATAAATCAATTAGTGATCCGTGGCGCAGCAGAAGCTGCTGCGCCCAACAGATATCCGAAACGGAGAAAAAACATGGCAATTATCGAAGTAAAAGTACCGCAATTATCCGAGTCAGTTGCAGAGGCAACTTTGCTCACATGGCATAAAAAAGTTGGTGAATCCGTCGAACGTGACGAGAACTTGATTGATGTAGAAACGGACAAAGTTGTTCTGGAGTTACCTGCACCAGAGGCCGGTATTATTACTCAAATCATCAAACCAGACGGTAGTACCGTGGTTGCTGGTGAAATCATTGCTATTTTGGATACTGACGCATCTGCCAAGGTTAGTCCGCTCCAAGTCACCGCACTCCCAGTTGCTTTAACAACTGATCCAGTAACTGATGCAATCAATAGTCTTGCTGCTAAATCTGCTGGTGTTGCAATGCCAGCTGCTGCAAAAATTTTGTCTGAAAACAATATGTCTGCCAGTGCAATTGATGGCACAGGCAAAGACGGTCGCGTTACCAAAGGCGACGCCTTAGCCGCAGTTGCAAAACCTGCCGTTACAGCGACTGCACCAGTAGTTGCGCCAATCGCAGCACCAGTTGCAAGCAAGCCAGCTTTGCAGCAAGTCAATGCGCCGGCAATGAACTTAGGTGATCGCCCTGAAGAGCGCGTGCCAATGAGCCGTTTGCGCGCCCGTATTGCAGAGCGCTTGTTGCAATCTCAATCGATGAATGCGATTTTGACGACCTTCAATGAAGTCAACATGGCACCAGTTATGGAATTGCGCAATAAGTACAAAGACAAATTTGAAAAAGAACATGGCGTTAAACTGGGTTTTATGTCTTTCTTCGTTAAAGCTGCCGTTGCTGCTTTGAAAAAATATCCGGTTATTAATGCTTCTGTTGATGGCAATGACATCGTGTACCACGGCTATTTTGATATCGGTATTGCAGTCGGTTCCCCACGTGGTTTAGTAGTACCTATCTTGCGTAATGCGGATCAAATGTCGATTGCTGAGATTGAGAAGAAAATTGGTGAATTTGGTGCCAAAGCCAAAGACGGCAAACTGACACTGGAAGATTTGACTGGCGGTACGTTCTCCATCTCCAACGGTGGTACTTTTGGATCGATGTTGTCCACACCGATTATTAATCCACCGCAATCCGCAATCTTAGGTGTGCATGCAACTAAAGACCGTGCTGTTGTTGAAAATGGTCAAATTGTAATCCGCCCGATGAACTATCTTGCGATGTCTTACGACCACCGTATCATTGATGGTCGCGAAGCAGTTTTAGGTTTGGTCGCAATGAAAGAAGCATTGGAAGATCCAGCTCGCTTGTTGCTAGATCTGTAATATGAACTTCGCTGACGAAATCAAACGTCTGCACGAACTGCATCAGTCGGGCGCACTGACTGATGCCGAATTCGCGCAAGCCAAGGCTAAGTTGCTGGCGTCGAATGAAAGTGCTGAACAATCATGGTCTGGCACTGATCAAACGATCAATCAATTAAATCAGTTCCGCCGGTCCAGAAAAGATCAATGGCTAGGTGGCATTTGTGGTGGTCTTGGCAAACTTACCGGAGTCGAATCCTGGATCTGGCGTTTGCTTTTCGTTATGTTCACTTTCTATTTTGGTTCTGGTCTGGTGGCTTATATCCTTGCATGGATATTTATCCCGGAAGAAGAATAAATAGAGCGAACACAATCTGAACACATCAGGAAAATATTCATGAGTAAACAATTTGATGTCGTCGTTATCGGCGGCGGCCCTGGCGGCTATATAGCAGCGATCCGTGCAGCACAGCTCGGTTTTTCCACCGCATGTATCGATGCATGGAGTACTGATAAAGGTACGCCAGCATTAGGCGGCACCTGCACCAATGTTGGTTGCATTCCTTCCAAAGCTTTGCTGCAATCATCCGAGCATTATGAGCATGCCGGCCATTCCTTTGCAGATCATGGTATCGAAGTCAAAGGCCTGGCGCTTAACATCGGCCAAATGCTGGCACGTAAGAACACCATCGTTAAGCAAAATAATGACGGTATTGTGTATCTCTTTAAGAAGAACAAAGTAACGTTTTTCCACGGTCACGGGTCTTTTACCAAGGCAGTTGAAGGCGGCTATGAAATCAAAGTCGTAGGTAAAACAGAAGAGAGCATCGTTGGCAAGCATATCGTTCTGGCGACGGGTTCTAATGCACGTGCTTTGCCGGGTGCGGAGTTTGATGAAGAATTGATTCTGTCCAACACTGGCGCCTTAGAGTTGCCAGCAGTACCGAAAAAACTGGGCGTCATCGGTGCCGGTGTAATCGGTTTGGAAATGGGCAGCGTCTGGCGTCGTCTGGGTGCTGATGTGACTGTGTTAGAAGCTCTGCCAACCTTCCTTGGCGCAGTGGATGAGCAAATCGCAAAAGAAGCGCACAAACTGTTTGTGAAACAAGGTTTGTCCATCAATCTCGGCGTAAAGATTGGCGAGATCGTCAAAGGTAAGAACGACGTCACCGTCAATTACAGTGATGACAAAGGTACTGTGCATGTAGCGGTATTCGATAAATTGATCGTCTCCATCGGTCGTACACCTAACACCAACGGCTTGAATGCGGATGGTGTTGGTTTAAAACTCGATGAGCGTGGTTTTATCGCGGTTGATGGTGATTGCAAAACTAATTTGCCAAATGTCTGGGCGGTTGGTGACGTCGTGCGTGGCCCTATGCTGGCACACAAGGCGGAAGAAGAAGGCGTTGCAGTTGCTGAGCGCATCGCTGGTCAGCATGGTCATGTCAACTTCAATACGATTCCGTGGGTTATTTATACTTCACCTGAGATCGCCTGGGTTGGCCGCACTGAGCAACAGTTGAAGGCAGATGGTGTTGCTTACAAAGCTGGCACATTCCCATTTATGGCGAATGGTCGAGCCCGTGCTTTAGGTGATACGTCCGGGATGGTCAAATTCTTGGCAGATGCGACGACGGATGAAATCTTAGGCGTACACATTGTCGGTCCAATGGCATCGGAGTTGATCGCAGAAGCTGTTGTAGCAATGGAGTTTAAAGCCTCAGCAGAAGATATCGCCCGTATTTGTCACGCACATCCATCTCTGTCGGAAGCGACTAAAGAGGCGGCGTTGGCAGTAGACAAACGTTCGTTGAACTTCTAATCAGAACGATTTTTGAACATGACGCCGCTGATGGGATAAATATCCTCTCAGCGGCGTATTTATTCCTAAGCGGTAAAAAATGAATGTTCTAGAGTTTTATCAAGAAGCCCTGACCAAGCGTGGTTTTCAAGCGGATGCTGCACAACAACTCGCAGTCGATCGGCTGCAACAATCCTATGATGAATGGGTGGAATACAAATCCAAGCGCGCCAACAAGTTCACCCGTTTGATCACCCGTCCCGATGTACCACGCGGCGTGTATATGTGGGGCGGGGTAGGGCGTGGCAAATCGTTTTTGATGGACAGCTTTTATTCTGTCGTGCCAGTTGTGCGTAAAACTCGTCAGCACTTTCATGAATTTATGCGTGCAGTCCATCGGCAGTTGGATGAGTTGACTGGTGTAGCGGATCCGCTGGATGAAGTCGCACGTCGCATTGCTAAAAAATACCGTCTGATTTGCTTTGATGAGTTCCACGTATCCGACGTGGCTGATGCCATGCTCCTATACAATCTGCTGAACGCCTTGTTTGAAAACGGCGTGTCATTTGTCATGACATCCAACTATCAGCCCGACACTTTATATCCAGACGGACTGCATCGCGATCGTATGTTACCCACCATTGCGCTATTGAAAGACAAGCTAGATGTCTTAAATGTCGATTCGGGTAACGATTACCGCAAGCGTGCGCTGGAACAGGTGGATGCTTATCTCACACCGCTCAATGCAGCGACCGATAAAGCGTTACGCACAGCATTTTCCAAACTGGCAGACACCGCTGATGAAGACTCCAGAGTCAATATTGAGGGCAGGGACATCAAAGCCTTACGGCGCGCCGGTACTGCAGTGTGGTTTGACTTCAGCACGCTTTGTGGCGGCCCCCGTTCGCAGAATGATTATCTTGAAATTGCCAGCCGTTTTCATACCGTGATATTGTCCTCGGTCCCGCGCATGTCGGCAGCAATGTCGTCTGAGGCACGTCGCTTTACCTGGTTGATTGATGTGTTTTACGATAACAAGGTCAAGCTGATTATGTCGGCTGAAGTGCCTGCAGAAGAGTTGTACACACAAGGTACTTTATCGAATGAGTTTCACCGTACCGTATCGCGTATTATCGAGATGCAATCGCGTGAATACATGGAAACCGATCAGCGGCACAGTACTGATACTCTCACTTAACTTATTCTGAAAGCTTGATCTATGACACCGTTTCACCGCAGATTTACTTATTTGTCGTCTGTCCTGGCTATTGGTTTATTCAGTTTTTGCTCAGTATCCTCTGCTCAGATACAAGATCCGCCTTTGACGCTGGATGAGTTGGCTAGTGTTGTCGGCAAACTGGATCAGACGTATGCACCAAAAGCCATTCAAACCGTCGAAGCTGCCGATGCCGCATTAGCCCAAGTAGAGCCAACCCAAAGACAATTGCAAGCTTGGTATATTCGCACTCAACACACCTGTTACGAACGTTTTTTCGTCAACTCTTGTCTGGACAACGCCAAGCTTAGTCGCCGCAAGCATTCTGTTATTTTGCAGCGTATCTCAGTAGAAGCAAAAGCTTATAAACGCAAAGAGCATATTGAAGAACTAGATGCTGAGTTGAAATTAAAAAATGAGCAAAAACAGTTGGACGAGCAGAAAAAGTAATAACAATGATAATGCGCACTGCATGGTGTTGCCGGGCTGGCACCGAATATTGCGTTATTGTTGCGCTGCTTAAAGAGCGAGATCAATATAAATAAATCCCCTAAAATATCTAAAAAAAGGGGAGTATGTGTCAAAAATAGCCTCATTGTCCAGAATAAACCTAGACGTTAAAATATACTGTGGGTAAGTATATATGATGCTTGAATGCCGGTTTAGGCGTCAGCTATAGCGCCAATCTAATGTTTAATTCAATG
Source organism: Undibacterium sp. RTI2.2 (assembly GCF_035018705.1). Classification (NCBI taxonomy): domain Bacteria; kingdom Pseudomonadati; phylum Pseudomonadota; class Betaproteobacteria; order Burkholderiales; family Oxalobacteraceae; genus Undibacterium; species Undibacterium sp. RTI2.2. The sequence goes on from NZ_JASJXN010000019.1 coordinate 80,216, forward strand.
CTAACTTAGGTGCGAATTCAGGTGCAAATTCAGAGCGTACTCAAACGAGTTAGCGCCTTCTGCAAGGTCTGCTCTTGCTTAGTAAAACGAAACCGTACGATGTCGGATTCGCTTGCTTGCTGATAAAAGCCCGATAGCAGAATTGCTGTCACATCACGATCACTCAATGGACGGCGACACCGGTGCCGCTTAACTGTGTTTTGGCAATCGAGTCCTTGATCGCTTTTGCAGTCATTATTCTGCGAATAGCTGCTACAACGACCTCTGGATTGGCGACTTGTATTTGATGGTCAGAATCGACGATGGTCGTGTTGGCGTTTGGGTAAAGTCCCTCGACCATAGCTGCTAGTTTGGGGCCAGAATCAGTAACGCCGAAATCGACAGCAATTGCGCCTGCTGATTTGGGGACGTTAAACAGTCGCTCTACAGGAATTTTATTTGCCCATGGTAATGCAAGAACTTCTTCGCCGGTATTGAAGATTTGGTCTATCTCGTGATTAATTACTGTACTAAAAAAGATCTGTTTGGCAATTCGGGTATAAAGCGGGAAGTCGGCTGTTTTTTTGATGACGCCAGGATAGATGGCATCAACCAGAACAACACCCGCAACGTCCTGGGGATACATCCGGGCAAATAGCTGCATGTACAACCCGCCTAATGAATGACCAACCAGCAGATAAGGTGGTTTTAAGCCTTGGTGTTGCAAAGTCTTGCGTAGTTCTTCCACAATCGTTCGGCCATCACGTAGCGCTTCCGTTTCATCACTTTTGCCATAGCCGGGACGGTTGTAGGCAAATACGGTCGCCTCGTTTTTAATATCTTCAATAACTTTGCTCCACTTATCCAGAGTTTCGCGTGATCCGTTTTCAAATACGACGATGGCTTTGGATTTGGTAGTCTCAATCTGCAACACTTCAATATTGTGATTGTTGATCTTTTCGATTCTGCTTTGTGCATATGTATTGAGTGATATGGCGAATGCGACGAAAGCGAGAGTTAAGCGTAATAGCATAATTGAATCCACAGGTTGAAAATCCTGAGATTATACGAATGACAATTTGAAATTAGATGTGAAGCGACAAAGCACAAAATCTTCGGGATGAAATGCAATATTTGACCGATAGCCCGTATTGGTGAAAACCAGCAGAAAAGCCAAAGGGAAATAGAAAGGGGATTAAAAAAATAGGGAGTATGGTTAAATATAGCACCTACGTGCATGTATATAAAAGGTGCCGTAAATATACTCTATCTAAGTATTTATATTTCCTGCAGGCGTTGCAATGCGGCATGCAAGGTCTGCTCTTGCTTAGCAAAGCAAAACCGTACAATCCCGGATTCGTTTGCCTGCTGGTAAAAGCCGGACAGTGGAATCGCTGCCACACCTATTTCGCTGGTCAACCAGCGTGCAAAATCCAGCTCTGACTGATCAGAAATCGCTGAATAATCGACACATTGGAAGTAAGTTCCTTGTGCTGGCAGCAACTTAAAGCGGGAGTTTTTTAAACCGTCACGGAAAAAATCCCGTTTTTGCTGATAGAACGCAGGCAAGTCCAGATACGGTGCAGGATTTGCTAAATAGTGCGCCAGTCCCAATTGCATTGGCGTATTGACAGTGAATACATTAAATTGATGCACTTTGCGGAATTCTTGCATCAGTGCGACCGGGGCGGTGACATAACCTACTTTCCAGCCAGTGACATGATAGGTTTTGCCGAAGCTGGAGATAATAAAGCTGCGAGCCGCCAGTTCTTCGTAACGCGCAAGAGACTCATGACGCAAGCCGTCAAATACCATATGCTCATACACTTCATCCGATGCAATCAGCACCTTGGTGTTGCGCACAATCTCGGTTAGCGACTGAATATCTGCCGGACTCAGCACAAATCCGGTGGGATTGTGCGGCGAGATCAGCATGATCAGACGGGTTTTATCTGTGATCTTGGCAGCTAGCTTGTCCCAGGGAATGCTGTAACCGTCCGTGCCTAGTTCCATCGACACCAATACCGGCACGCCGCCAGCTAAGCGGATGGCTGGCACATAGCTGTCATAGGCAGGTTCAATCACGATCACTTCGTCACCAGCGTGTACGCAAGCCAGCAAAATCGTCAATATGCCCTGAGTTGCACCCGCAGTGACGGTGATTTCTGTTACCGGATCATAGCTATGGCCATAAATTGCGTAGATTTTTTTAGCAATTTCGGCCCGTAATAGCGGTAGACCAGGCATTGGCGGGTACTGATTATGCCCATGGCGCATCGCACTACTGACTGCATCCAGCAAAGCAGGATCGCAATCAAAATCAGGAAAGCCTTGCCCCAGATTGACCGCATTTTTCTCCGCAGCCAAAGCCGACATAATCGAAAAAATCGTCATGCCGACGTCGGGCAATTTAGAGCTGAGTTGCAATGGGGGATTGAAAGAAGTCATCTGAATCAGATTGAAAGGTGTGATCAAGAAGAGCAATACCAGCTAGTCAGAATAGTTAGCGGTATTGCTCTTGGGTACTAAACTCGACTAGTTTAGTGTTCTTAATATTGCATTGAATAAATTTACTTAGTTCCGAATAAACGATCACCCGCATCACCAAGACCAGGGATGATGTAGCCATGTTCGTTCAGGCAATCGTCTATCGATGCTGTCAGGATAGACACATCAGGATGGGCCGCTTGCATCACTTTGATGCCTTCAGGTGCAGCCAGCAAGCAAACAAATTTGATTGACGTCGCGCCATTTTGTTTGATGCGGGTAATCGCCGCTGCTGCCGAATTGCCGGTTGCCAGCATAGGATCGACCACGATCACTAAACGTTCTGCGATATCTTCTGGCACTTTAAAGTAATACTCGACCGGCTCCAATGTTTCAGGATCGCGGTACAAACCAATATGACCAACGCGTGCCGCCGGTAACAAATCCAGCATGCCATCCAAAATACCGTTACCAGCACGCAGTACTGAGATGACGCACAGCTTTTTGCCGCTGATGGTCGGCGCCTCGATGGTCGCCATCGGGGTTTCTATTGTCACTTTTTCCAAAGGCAAATCGCGGGTGACTTCATATGCCAGCATCTGGCTAATTTCACGCAACAGACGGCGGAAGTTATCCGTGGTCGTTTCTTTGCTGCGCATGAGAGTGAGTTTGTGTTGCATCAGAGGGTGTCTGATTTCGGTCACATAGTCTGACAAGATAATTCTCCGTAATGAGGTCGGGGGTCTGAGTTAAGTAACAAATGAGTTTCAGATGAGTCACAGATGACAGACCCTAGCGTGTCCAAATTGAACCAGCAGTTATTTTACGTCCCCAAGCGCATTTATGGGCGCCGGCAATGGAATTGTTTCTGTTTATCTTCATCAATAACTAGCTCTGATTTGATCCCGCCTTCGTAAAAATTGGAAATGAAGGACTTTTCCGCTTCTACTCCCGCAATTGTTTGCAAATCGTTCATTGATAATCCATGTTAAGAAGTTCCGGTAGGGCGCTATCCACAGTGCCAAAGGAGCGGTCAGACAATCAGGAGCATGGCATGGACGCAAATCAAACATTGTTAAACAGATTATCCTTAGGGTCGTACCCTCTGGACGCTGGACAACGAGACGATTTCCATACCTCGGATGCCGCGCTGGAGTCACATTCTCGCATCGATGTTAAAGGCATACGCGAAGCCATCGCCCGCGTAGAGACAGAAGCGAGAGCCACCGTCGCTACAGAGGCAAGAACACAAGCCGAAGCCCGCGCCCGTGCGCTGGCAGAAGCCCGTGCCGAAGCCGAGGCAGAGTCAGCCAATCTGGCGCAAGAGAAATTACAGTTAGAAGAAGAAGCCAGTGCCAGTAGCCATGCGCGCTTGCAGGCAGAGCGTCAATCGCGTGCCGCCAGTCAGGCCAGAATTGCCGCCGACAGCCAAGAAACACAAGACATGCTAGAGCGCACCAGATTAGATACCCTGGCGCGCGAGCAAGCAGAAAAGCGTTCTAAACTAGAGCTGCAAGCCACACAACGCGCCAGCGAACAATTGCAAGCCGATACCGAAATTAACGCCAAAGCCAAAGCAGCCGCAGAACGATTAGCCAAAGAAAGCCAAAATGCCCGCAACTGGGCGGCAGAACGTTTTGCCGCATCCCAGGCAGCTAAAAACGAGGCCGAAGAACGCGCACGTGCCGATGCACGGATGGCCGAGCTGGCTCGTGAGCGCGAGCGGCGCGATAAAGAAGCACGCGAAACCACAGAAATGCTCGCCAAAGTCCGTAGCGAAGCACTACAAGTCAGCAAAGAGCGCGAACAAGCAGAAGCCATGGCGCTAGAATTTGCCATCAACCGTGCCCCGGCAGAAGTCCGCGCACGCGAAGATGCACTTGCCCGCGTCGCCGTAGAACAAGAGCATGAAGCTATCGCCCAAGCCCGAGCAGAATCAGATCGGCGCGCCACTGCAGCCATACAATTACGCATGCAATCTGAGCTGGAATTGCGTAATGCGTCCGCCAGAAGGGAGCAAACCGAAGTCGTCGCCGCCACCACAGCCCAAGCCCGTCGTGATGCGGAAGAACGGATAGAGCAAGTTACTCAACAAAGGATACAAACCGAAAAAGAGCTACAGTCCAAGGCCCTGATCCGTATCGAGGAAGAGCAACAAGCCGATGCAGAAAACCGCATTAGATTAGAAGCAGAAGCACAAGCGACTGAACAGGCCAAGCAGCGCCGTATTGCAGAACTGCATGCCACCAAGTTAGCTCAGCAACGCATGCAGGAAGAACAGCGCGCCGTCACGTTGGCCAAACAGCGCGCTACTATCGACCAGCAAGCAGAGCAACTCGCCCGCGAACAAGCCGATGCAGAACAACAAGCGTTGAAAGCAGCAACGTTTCAAGCCACCGTCTTAAAGCAAACCTATGCCGTCGCGCAGCAAAAAGCCAAGAGTGCATTGGAATTGGCGCAGGCAGAAAAATTAAGAGCAGATGCCGAACAAAAAGCGGCCTTGGCGTTGCAGCAAAAACTCCAGGCAGAGCAACAAAAAATAGAAACAGCCAATGCCCGTGCGCAAGCAGAGCAAGCCCGCGCCGCTATTTTAATCATGCAGCAAGAAGCCGAGCAAACTGCCCGTATTGCGGCAGAGACTAGCTGCACGGCAGAGAAGTTAACCTTGGAAAAAACCATGGAACAAGTCGCCTTGCAACAACAGCTTGCCGCCGTTAATCTCAAAAAAGAACAAGAAGCCAGCGAACTGGTTCGGGTTCAGCAGCAACGCAACGATAACGAGCTAAAAGCACTCGATGCCGTACAAGAAAAACTCATTGTCGAGCGTAAACGTGCAGACGCCGTTCAGCAAGTATTAAAGCTGACGCAAGAAAAATTAGTGATTGAACAGGTCGCCCAGATCGAGACAGAATCACGCATACGCGCAGAACAAGAAGCCAAAGCCGTAGCGCAAGCCAAAGAACAATCCGAGCGCGAGCAACGACTGGCCTTAGAGGCATCTGCTACAGCAGAAAAATATGCGCTAGAACAAGTGCGTGTACAAACGGAAATGCAACGCCAGGCGGCCAAAATTGCGCTGGTCAAAACCCGCCAGGTAGTAGAGCAAACCAAGGCTGAACAAATCCGTTTTGAAGCAGAACGCGATGCCGCCTTAGCAGCACAAGAAAAACTCGAAGCCGAGAAAAAAACCGCAGAAGAAATCATTGCCCGTGCCAGCGCCGATCGCCAGCATGCGTCCTTGTTACAAGCGCGTCAGGAGCAAGAAGTGCAAGCGCGTGAAGCACGTCAGGCATTGATTGAGGCAGAGCAGTTACGCTTACAAAAAATCACTGAACACGCTGCCTTACAAAAACAGACAGCTGCCAATGCACAACTAAAAGTGGCTGAATTAGCCGAGCTGCAAAAAACCTTGCAGCAACGTGCAGAATCCGAGCAAAAAGCGCTGGATATCGTGCAACAAAAATTACAGGTAGAAAAACAATTATTGGCTGAAATTGATGCCAAAATCAAACTAGAGCAAGAGCAAAAAGAAGCGCACTCGGCCCGTCTGCAAACAGAGCAACAAGCAAAAATAGCAATAGAAGCACAAGCCAAAGCCGAACAAGAACAATTAGTACAAGCGAAGGCGCAAGCAGAGGCAGAGCAACAATCCGCCATTGCCGCAGAGGCGCGTGCCGTTGCTGCAACTCATTTGTCGCGTTTAGAAAAAGAAAAAGCTCTGGCACAACAAAGTGCTTTGGCTGCACTGCAAGACAAACTGATTTTGGAAGAAAAAAAATCCAAAGCCGTACAAGAAGAAAAGCAATTGCAGCAAGATCGCCTCGCTGCAGAAAAAATCGCCACCGAAGCCGCAATCGCAAAAGCAGAAGCAGAACGCCAGGCCAATGTGCTGGCGCAAGCCCGAGTGATCGCAGAACAGCAAGCAAAAGAATTGGCAGAAGCTAATTTGCAGGCAGAAAAAGAGCTGTATGAAAATGTCAGAATCTATGCCGATACCAAGCACAAAGCACATCAACTTAATGTAGAAAAATCGCGCAAACTATCTGACTTAGAGCACGTTGCACGTCAGCGGCTAGAAGCAGATGCAGCACTGGTAGCAGCAACTGAAGCAAAATTACAAGCTGAGCAACAGGCCTTACAAGAAACTACCGCCAAGCACAATGCAGAGCAAGCCCTGACTCAGTTTGCACAGGCAAAACAAGAGGCAGAAAATCTCGCCAGAACCGCTATCGAAGCCAACTTGATCACCACGCAACTCTTGTATCAGGAGGCTGCCGCTCAGGCCGATGCGCAACAGTTGGTACAACAACTCGCTGAACAAAATCTGCAAGAACAACAAGCTTTATCTGCACTAATCGCACAACGTCAGACAGCAGAGCAAGCGACACAAATCTCTATCCAGCAAAGACAAGATGCAGAGATACAAGTGTTGCTCATCGCAGAGCAACGCCAGTTAGCGGAAGAAGAAAAAAATGTCTTAGTACAAGCACGTTTGCAAGCAGAGCAAGAGACCAAACTCAGCGTAGAGCAATTCAATTGTCATGAAAAACAATGGCTGGCAATCTCAGTAGAAGAGTCGATGGTCAAGCGCCAGGCTGCTACTGCCTTACATGAAAAAACACAATTGCTGATTGACTCCAGCGCAGCAGAGCAAGTACGGTTAGAGGCAGAGCGCGAGCTAGCACAACAGCTGCAGAAAAAATTAGAGGCAGAACAACAGGCGCATGTTTTTGTGCAACAACGACTGCAAGCAGAAGCACAGTTGGCACAAACAGCCATTGATATTGCAGAACAAGAAGCCCAGGCCGCAGCAGAGGTACAACAATTACTGGCGACTCAGCAGACGTTGTTTGCTGCATCTGCTGATCACGCAGATGCGCAGCGTGAAGCAGTCCGTGCTGCAGAATTAAAAGCGCAGGAAGCTAGCGAGTTAGCTCGTTTAGAAAATGAAAAAGCCGCCAATGAATTGCTGGCATTAAGCCTGATCCAACAAAAACGGGCAGCAGAACAAATCGCTGCGGACGAAGCCGCACAAAGAGTGCAAATCGAGCAAACCTACCTGGCCTTGTGCACAGCTAGAGCCTTGGCAGAACAAGAGGCAAAAGCTGCAATACATGCAAAACAAGAAGCCGAGCAAGAAGCCGCTACATTTGCGCAGCAATATGCAAGAACACAAGAACACAATGCCAACCTGGCGCAAGCTCATGCTGACCAATTATTGGCTTTGCAGCATGCAGAATTACAGGCAGCAGAGCTGGCGCAAATTAAATTGCTGGCAATGGAAGAGCAAGCGCAATTACACACAGTCACCATTAAACGAAATCAATTGGCAATGGAGGCAATAAGCCAAAAAATGGAATTTGAAAAAGTACTCGCTGCCGAGGCAGAGCAACGTCTTCGTATCGAACAAGAATTATGTCAGCAAAGTGCAGAGCGAGTCACCTTAGAGCAAGCCGCCAGCATCGCTGCACAAGAAAAACTGGCAATAGAACAAACACTGAGCCAAGCCGCACAAAACATCATCAACGCGCGTGCCAATCTTGAGGCTGAGTTGAATCATCAAACCGGCTTGCAAACTGAGTTAGATGCAAAATTGGTCGAGGCAGAAAAAAATCGTTTGCAAGAGTTGATGCAAGAAAATCAGGCGATTGACCAGGCACTACAAAGTCAGCAAGCCATTAATGAAGAAATGCATCAAAAAATGCTGCGTCGGATTGCGCAAGAACAAAAAACCAATAACTTGCTGCAAGAGAAATTGATGGCTGAAAATCAGGCTGCGATCATCGCTGATGCTGCCGCTGTTCAGGCGCAACAAGCAGCGCAGCAAGCGGCAGAGCTGGTGGCAACGCGTCTGCAACAAGCACAGGCTGACGCTAATTTACTCAAAGAACAATTTCAACAAGACTTGCAACTGGCTGAACAATTAACCGAGCAGCAAGCAGAACAATTGCGTCTGCAATTACAGCAAGAGCATCAACAGGCAGAAACAGTGGCCAATGAACTGATTAGCCGTTTATCGCACAATCAGGCGACCAGCGCAGTGTGGCGTCAGCGCGCTCAAGAGATGTTGTTGCAAGCGCCAGTTGCCGTTGTCATCCCAGAGATGCCAGCAATGCCAAGTCAAAACTTGCCACCGTTCCGCTTACGCAGCTCTGTTGTGGCAGGCGTATTGGCATTCGCCGGGGTTGCAACAGCAGCGACTTGGGGCACGCTCAGTTTTCAACAAACGTCACAAGCGGCAGTAGTAAAAAATAATGCACCGGTGGTTAGCCAAACTCGCCAAGTCAGCCAAGTCAGTCAGTTAGCACAAAAAATACAAAAACCGGATGCGTCTTTGCATATGTCGTATCAAATTGCGAGCGTGGATAAAGCAGTAAAGTAAACACAAGCCGGCGTCAGGTTTTGGGTGAACTACAGGAATAACGATCAGACTGTCGCTGAAGCTGTTAGTAAATTATTTCATAGTGGATGCAAATATACTTGGGGTAGGTATATATTAATCGTCCATATATTCATTGGACTATATGGAATAAATTTAAAAAATATAGGGGAGTATATGGATTTCTCTACATTTATTTGTAAATTAAAAAAACAATAGACCAGTGATGGTCTATTGTTTTTGTCTTTAATTATCCTAGAAACGGCAGCTGGAAGAGTCTGAGTTTGCATTTTTTCGGTTCCCCAGCAAGACCAGATGAAGACCTAAGCTTCATGTTGCAATGAGGAGCGATGCAGCTGGGTGTATTAGAAAATGTGCAATCAGATTGGTAGCGCCATCAGCAAAATTTACGTTTTGGGCTTTCTGGACCCCGTTCCGGCTTGACGCTGGCTCCCTTTATTAATGGCAGTTTTCGTCTTCGCCTTCGGTAAGGTTTTAGCGACGGGATTTGTAAATACTTTAGGTTTTTTGAGCTTCTTCGGTTTTTTCAATACTTGTCCAGCCGTATTGGTGACAGGCACCCGGTGCTCGGCTTCAAAGCCAGGTTCTTCGATTCGCTGTAGGGTATTTTTGGTCAGTATTTCTATTGCTGCCAGTAGCTCTACCTCGTCCGCGCAGACGATAGAAATCGCTTCGCCTGTGGCGCCAGCTCTGCCGGTGCGGCCGATGCGATGGATGTAATCTTCTGCCACCGTCGGCAAATCAAAATTAACGACTTGTGGCAAATCGTCGATATCTAATCCGCGTGCGGCGACATCGGTTGCGACCAGAATTTGTATCTCATTTGCTTTAAAGCTGTTTAAGGCACGGAGGCGGGCAGGTTGTGGTTTATCGCCATGGATGGCATCGGCTTTAATGCCTTTGGCGATTAAAGTATCGACTAGTTCATCCACACCTTTGCGAGTTTTGACAAAGACCAGCACCTGACCCCAGCGCCGCTTTTTTAATAAATGGCAAAACAATTCCGCCTTGCGTTTTTTGTCGACCGGGATCATCCACTGTTTGACACTTTTTACTGTGGTATTGCGCGGACTGACTTCAATACTCAGTGGATCGTTCAGCAAGCCTTTTGCTAGGGTGCGAATGGCGTCTGAAAATGTGGCAGAGAACAGCAAAGTCTGGCGGCGCTTTGGCAGCGTCGCCATGATGGCATCTAATTCGCGCGAAAATCCCAGATCTAACATCCGGTCTGCTTCGTCCAGTACCAAGGTTTGCAGTTGATCAAACTTTACCGCGTTTTGGCTATGTAAATCGAGTAAGCGCCCCGGTGTCGCCACTAATACATCCAGGCCTTTACGCAACTTCATCATCTGCGGATTGATGCTGATGCCGCCATAAGCAACTGCCATGCGTAAGGGCAAACTACCGCCATAATCGCAAAAGCTTTCATACACTTGCTCCGCCAGTTCACGCGTAGGCACGAGTACCAAAACACGCACAGAATTGCTGGCAACTTGTGGGCCTTCCATGGTCAGTCGCTGTAATAGCGGCAGCGCAAAGCCTGCGGTTTTACCCGTGCCGGTTTGCGCCGCTGCCATCAAATCACGACCGGCTAAAACAGCAGGAATAGCCTGCGCCTGAACGGGAGTGGGAGTTTTATAACCGAGAGTATCGAGCGTGCTTTGCAGCGCGTCGATTAAGCCGAGGGAAGCAAAAGTCATAGAAGAAAATAGTAATTACTGGTGACTAAAAGCCGTTGCTGAACAAGGATCTGGCGAGGCACACAATCAAAGCCAGACTCAGGTTGATTATGCTTCCATGTCCTTACTCAACATACTGGCGACCAGTTCGTTCAAACCAACGTCGCGCTCTTTTGCCAACGCATGTAATTGTGCGACCAGATCGCTATTGAGCTTGACGGCGAATGGCACCAGACCCAAAGCCTGATCAAGTTTGCGCTGTTCACGCTTATCGATAACGACCGCATCGGTTTTGCCGAAAGCAGCACCCTGCGCATCCATCTTACCCATCAATTTTTTGGCATCGCTCTTTGCCATTCCAGTTTTTTTCACTTTGATTGCCTTGTTAATTTAAAGGACGCATTTTACGCAGTATGTGGTGGGGCGGGCTGTTTGTTTTGATTTGATATCCCAATCTTGATATTGCCACCTAGATCAGCGTTTAAAAGCCAGCAGTAAAACTCCGCCAGCGACCATGGTAATACCTGCCCATTCGCGCAGGGAAGGGCGTTCGTCTAGGAATATAAATGCGAAAACAACTACTAACACCAGACTCAACTTATCAACCGGCGCGACCTTGGATGCGTCGCCTATTTTTAGCGCCCGGAAGTAACAAACCCAGGATGCGCCAGTAGCGAGGCCAGACAAAATCAGGAATAACCAGGTTTTCGAGGATAGCTCAAAAGGATTCGACCATTTGCCGGTATAGGCAACGAATGCGGTTAGTACAATAATGATGATCGCAGTGCGGATTAATGTGGCCAGATCAGAATCGACACCCTGAATGCCTATCTTCGCAAAAATAGCGGTCAATGCCGCAAATACAGCGGAGAGGATCGCCCAATAAAACCAGCCTGTGGATGAAGCCATATTTTTCTCCTTTTAAAGGTTTATCCATCATAAATCTAAACCATGTGCAGCATTGACAAAAAATTACTCCGCTCATTTAGAGTAAAGAAAGTAAGACGTTTTAGCGAACCCGTTCTTCATGCCAAGCATAATTAAGGCGTCAGTCCAAATGATGTGGATGCTGGTTGAATATAGTTACCAGCAATATACTCCCCATAAAATTTATTAAAAATGTCTGATTGTCCAAAGAATATATGGACAATTAAAATATACTTACTACGAGTATATTTATTTGCAGAAATTGATTTAACCTACATTGGTAATCTGCATGTACGCAGCATGACTCAATCAGACCAAAGTAGTTAGCTTCATCCAGCGCTATACCCGAAGACATTTCCTAAACATTTCCCACACATTTCACTTTGCTGCACTGCAAAACATGTGCTATCTTATAGTTAGTCATCTAACTATTAGCTCACTTATCTTATGCCCTCTATTGAAGAACGATTTTCCGCCGCATTACACAATACGGCACGTACCTGGCGGCAAGCGCTGGATCGGCGCTTGAAGTATTTGGGTGTTGGCCAAGCAAGCTGGATGGCGATTGCGAGTATCGCTAAGGCTGGTAAGCCTTTATCGCAAACCGAGTTGGCTAATTTGCTGGCCGTGGAAGATCCGACCATGGTTGCAATGATTGATCGCTTGGTCAAAGCAGGTCTGGTCAACAGGGTGCCATCGCAAACTGACCGGCGGGTAAAGCAAGTTGTACTGACCGATGCGGGCAACGAAATTTATCTGAAAGTGAAAACCGAAGCCGATGCGTTTCGCGCCGAATTTTTATCCAAGATTGATCAGGAAAAACTGATTGCAGCGACCGAATTATTAGAAGCGTTACAAGCGGCGGCGGAGTTGGCGTAATGAGCAGTGCATCTTCTGCCGCCTTGGGCGGAGCGACTATTCCCGCAGCCGATGATCCCAGCGTCAATCGTTTCATGATCACGATTTCTATCATGCTGGCGACGATTATCCAGGCGCTGGATGGCACCATTGCGAATGTCGCATTACCTCATATGCAGGGCAGCTTATCAGCGTCGCAAGATCAAATCACTTGGGTATTAACCTCATTTATTGTGGCTGTGGCCATTACTACGCCTTTGACGGGCTGGTTGTGTGATCGCTTTGGTCAGAAAAATATTTTCCTCATTTCTGTCGCTGGTTTTACGTTAGCGTCGGTGTTGTGTGGTTTGTCCGGTTCGCTCGGCCAGATCGTCGCCGCGCGCTTGTTGCAGGGTATTTTTGGTGCGGCGTTAGTGCCGTTGTCGCAAGCGGTTTTACTGGATATTAATCCGCGCGAAAAGCATGGTTCTGCCATGGCTGTCTGGGGCATGGGTGTGATGATAGGGCCGATTCTTGGCCCGACATTGGGTGGCTGGCTGACGGATAGTTATAACTGGCGCTGGGTGTTTTTTATCAATGTGCCGCTGGGCACGATGGCGTTTTACGGTATCTGGAAATACATCCACAAAACGCCGGCAGCACGCCGCATGAGTTTTGATATGTTTGGTTTTGCCACCTTGAGTATCGCGATTGGTTCTTTACAAATGCTGTTGGACAGAGGCGAGCAGAACGATTGGTTTTCTTCAACCGAGACTTGGGTAGAAGCGATCATTTTGGCGATGAGTTTTAGCTATTTTGTCGCGCATACCGCGTTACGGCCGGCGGGTAAATCGTTCCTCGATTATCGGCTGCTAAAAAATCCTAACTATGTGACGGGCCTGCTGTTTATTTTTATCGTTGGTATGGTGCTGTTTGCAACGCGTGCTCTGGCGCCGTCCATGCTGCAAGGCTTGATGGATTACCCCGCCAAAATTGCAGGCCTTGTTACCGCCCCTAGCGGTCTTGGCACCATGTTGGCGATGATGATCGTAGGGCGCCTGGTGGGCAAAGTTGATCTGCGGATTTTATTGGGTATTGGCTTCTCCATTACCGCATTCTCGCTCTGGCAAATGACCCGTTACACCTTAGTACTCTCCCAGAGCGATATTGTGTGGCCCGGTGTGATTCAGGGGATTGGACTGGGCTTGGTATTCGTGCCTTTGAGTGCGGCGACTTTTGCCACACTTACGCCAGAAATGCGCGCTGACGGTACCGCGATTTATAGCCTGGTTCGCAATATCGGCAGCAGTATTGGCATCGCTTTGGTGCAAACGCTGTTAGTGCGCAATACGCAAATCGCCCACTCTTCGCTGGTCGAAAAAGTCACCAGCACGAGCGCGGCATTTCAGGATAGTACCGTAGCGTCGGTTTATAACCTGGCGACAACCAGCAGCCTGACGACATTAAACGGTGAAATTACGCGGCAAGCATCGATGATCGCTTACGTCAATGACTACTGGTTGATGATGATCATGACCCTGATGGTGATCCCACTTTTAATTTTGATTCGTCCTCCGAAAAAGAATGCAACGATCGAAATTGATCATGCAGCGATGGACTAGAGGCGTGGCAATGAATAACGCTAAAAGATGGCAATCACTTTTTTCAAACCAGATTACAAATCTGTTTTAACTCATCTCAAATCGTGAAAAATACGACTGTGAAAATTTCTTTCTTACTCAAAAGAGCTGCGCCGCTTGCGCTGATGTTGGCTATTGCTGGCTGTGCCAGTATTCCACCAGATCAACATCTGTTTCCGCAAAAAGATATCGCAAGTGCGCAGCTGGCCTCAGACATTAAGTTGGCAAGCGAAGGGTGGCCCGAAAAGCAATGGTGGACGCAGTATGGCGACGCACAATTAAATCGCCTGATTACCCAAGCCCTGACCAATAGTCCAAGTCTGGGTATGACTGCCGCACGTATCGGCTCTGCCAATGCAGCGTTAAAGATCAATAGTGCAGATCTGGCACCCGAGATTAATTTCAACGGACAGGAAACCCGGCAACGTTATTCCTCCAATGGCTTGTTCCCAAAACCGATTGGTGGCAGCTATTACACGGAAACGATTCTGCAAGTGCAGGCGCGATATGACTTTGATTGGTGGGGAAAACATCGGGCACAAATCGTCGCGGCAGTGGGTGAAGTCAATGCACGTCGTGCCGATTATGCGCAAGCTGAGTTAACTTTAGCGACAGCGATTACGCAAAGTTATTTCAATTTACAAAGTCAGTGGGCGCTGCTCGCCAGCATGCAAAAAAGCGTCGCTAAACAAAGCGACATCGTGGCAGATAAAGCGAAGCGTGTTCAACATGGTTTGGCGACGGCAGATGACCAGCGGATGGCCGATGCAGAACTCAGTCGCATGAATGGACAGATTGCACAGATCGAAGCGCAAATCGGCGGAGAACGCGAAGCTTTACACGCTTTGATTGGTGGCGATAGCACAGTATTGGCTGATTTAAAACCGCAAGAGTTGCATGATATTTCTCACGCGCTACCCTCTAAATTAGGCATGGACTTATTAGCCAGAAGACCGGATTTACAAGCATCGCGCTGGCGTGTCGAAGCATCGTTGAGCCGTGTTGAGGCGGCGCAGGCGGCGTTTTATCCAGATATTAATTTAACCGGTTCCTTAGGCTTAGATTCTTTATCGCTGGGTGATTTGCTTAAATTTGCCAGCCGCACTTTATACATTGGCCCGACCATATCCTTACCGTTATTTGATAGCGAACGTATTCAGGCCCAGCTTGGTGCCAGTCGTTCGCAACGCAATGAGGTGATTGCCGATTACAACCAAAGCGTTTTCATTGCTGTACGTGACGTGGCACAACAAGCGATCAATGTGCGCGGCATCGATAGCAAGCTGCAACAACAGCAAAAAATAGTACAGACCAATGCAGACATGCTCCGCTCAGCGCAGGCTAAGTTAAAACAAGGACTGGCAGAGCGCGGCACAGTCATCAGTGCAGAACTCGCCTTGTTAAGGCAGCAGGATGATGTGTTGCAATTGAAGAATCAGCAAATGCAAGCCGAGGTATCTTTGATTAAAGCGCTGGGTGGCGGCTATCAGGCTGATCCTGCGCCCCTGAATTCAAACAGCAATCAGCAAACGGCGCAGAGCCATTGATGCGCCTATTGAGTGTGATCAATGAACCCACTCAGTTTTAAAAATGAGCTCTCAGTGAAACAGATTAGCACTCACTGTAACTAACAAAATCAACAGAAATCAACGGAATATTCGCCATGACGACCGACAACGACAAGCTACCGAATTCTAATAAACGTAAATTCGTTTTATTAGGGATCACCTTATTTTTTATTTTGGCAGGTATTGCTTATGCCATTTATTACACTTTGGTTTTATCGAAAGAAGTAGATACCGATAACGCCTATGTCGGCGGCAACCTGGTCACACTATCTTCACAAGTCACAGGCAATGTGCAAGAGATTCGTGCAGATGAAACCCAGTTGGTAAAAGCAGGTGCAGAGATATTAAAGCTCGATCCGATTGACGCCAATGTCGCACTCACCCAGGCAGAAGCGCGCCTCGGAACGACAGTACGACAATTGCGTGAGCGGTATTCCAATGTGGCGCAATACGAGGCGACTATCGAGCTTAAAAAGTTGAGCTTAAAAGATGCAGCAGATGATCTGGCGCGTCGCCAGCCTTTGGCCGCTGACCATACCTTGTCCGGTGAAGAAGTCGCACATGCAAAGCAAGCTGTCGATAACGCGAAAGCTTCGCTCGACGTAGCAATCAAGCAGGCGGATGCCAGCCGTGCAGCGGTCGCGGGAGTGAGTCTGGTGGAGAATCCTAGCGTCTTATCCGCAAAAGCGGATTATGTACAAGCCTGGCTCGCTGCTCGGCGTAACGCGGTACTGGCGCCAGTCACCGGGTATGTTGCCAAGCGCAGCGTTCAAGTGGGTAGTCGCGTCACTCCGGGTACAACATTGATGTTGATAGTGCCGCTGGATCAGTTATGGGTCGATGCTAATTTCAAAGAATCAGAATTACAAAATATCCGTCTGGGACAGGCTGCCCGGATCGAGGCAGATGTATATGGCAGCAAAGTGGTGTACCACGGTAAAGTCGTCGGATTATCCGCAGGTACTGGCAGTGCATTCTCCTTGCTGCCAGCACAAAACGCCACCGGCAACTGGATTAAAGTCGTGCAGCGGGTGCCAGTGCGTATCTCGCTCGATCCAAAAGAATTGGCAGAACATCCTTTGCGCATTGGCTTATCGACCTTGGTCACTTTGGATATTAGCCATCTGGATGGCGCTACGTTGGGTGCGCCGATGCCAGCAGCGCCGGTATACGCAACACAAACGTTAAGCCAACCTGTGCAAGAGGCCGAATCCGCCGCCGACGCGATTATCAAAAAGAATTTGGCGAAGTAAATCAAGGGTATAGGTCAGCTTGACGATCGGAAGCGATTTAACCGAAGTCAGTCTGTGTTAAATATACCGACCGATCTTAGTATTAAGCTGAAAGCGCAGAGCATAGAGAAGTCTTCTATGCTCTGCGTTTTTACATTGAAATTACCAAGAGTTGGCCAACCATAAAGCTCGCAGACCAGTCAGAGTTCAATTGATGACTTAAAATATACTGAGGGTAAGTATATTTAATTGTCCATATAATCATTGGACAATGAGGCATATTATTGAAAAATGAGGGGGAGTATATTGATTTTTCTGCTACCGTCGCCTTTGATTCAACTGGCATTTTCAACTACGATCTACTTTTACGCTGATCAAACAAGAACTTCATCAACGCAATACTGGCGATCAAACTGCCCACGGTGCCGACCCACATCCAACCACCGCTAACGTACAAGCTACTGCCAATACCCGATCCGGTTGCACCACCGGCAAAAATACAAGTCATGTAAATACTGTTGATACGACTGCGACTAGCTGGGTCTAGCGCATACACTTCCCGCTGACCAATCACCATACTTATTTGCACGCACAAGTCCAGCAATACGGCAGTGATTCCCAATCCGATCACACCTAAAGCGGGGATCATAAGCGAAGGCCAAAAACTCAAAATGGCACCGATCATCGCCATCAAACTACCGATGCGCCCATGTCCCGCATCTGCAAGCCTGCCAGCAAACGGCGCAGCAAACGCACCGGCAGCACCAACCAAAGCAAACAGGGCTATCTGCGTTTGAGAAAAACTAAAGTGACGCGCCAGCTCTACCGGTGCAACCGTCCAAAATAAGGCCATAGAGCCAAACATGCTCGCTTGATAAAACGCTCTTTGCCGCAACACTGGCTGGTGACGAAATAGCGTCAGTAAAGAGCGCAATAGCTGAAAGTAAGTGGCAGAATGTGCTGGCTGGCGTTTAGGCATCGTCACCAGCAGTAACACAACAATTAGCACCATTAACACGCTGGCCATCAAAAATACGGCGCGCCAGCCGAAGTGATCAGCGATCAGACTCGCGATCGGGCGTGATAGCAAAATGCCGAACAACAGACCACTCATGACACTTCCAACTACCCGACCACGGCTGGATTCATCTGCCATATGTGCCGCCAGCGGTACGATCATTTGGACAGACACAGAGCTAAATCCGATGAGGATAGAAAAGAGCAGAAAAACATTGGGGCTATGTGCGGTCGCCGCACCCACCAGACTCACCATCGCAACGACCAAAGTGCTGACCATGAGCTTACGGTTTTCCAGCAAATCACCAAGCGGCACCAGCAACAACATCCCAAGCGCATAACCTGCTTGCGTCAGAGATACGATCAAGCTGGCAACGCTATCGGTCAAGCCGATTTCTGGCGCAATCAGTTCAATCAATGGCTGGGAATAATAAATATTAGAGACAATCGCACCACAACAGAATGCGAAGAACATGACTAAATTTTTGGTCAGTACAGGCTTTACTGACGCTGCGCCGTCGGGTGCAATGGAAAGATTGGACATCGATTTTCTTGGAAAAATAAAATAAAGCAGAATTAATGCGCAAGAGTTTAACAATTAACGCGGATTGACGTAAAAAACTCGTTCGTTTGCAAATAGTATTCAACCTAGATTTTCCATTGGAACATCTGGGTGCAAAATAATTTACTCAAATTTTTTAATCAATCAATCAATAAAAATGAAGAGAATGAAAATAAAAAAGCCCCGCCGAAGCGGGGCTTTTTACGAAATCTCTAATCAAAAAGATTAAGGATTCTGGATGTTGGAAGCTTGCTTGCCTTTAGGGCCTTGCGTGACTTCGAACTGTACTTTTTGACCTTCTTTTAAAGTCTTAAAGCCGTTCATCTGGATTGCGGAAAAGTGGGCGAACAAATCCTCACCGCCGTCATCCGGAGTGATAAAGCCAAAGCCTTTGGAATCATTGAACCACTTGACGGTACCTGTTGCCATAATGCATCTTTCAAATATAAACTAATCACACGAGCCGTAAAAGCAAGAAACCTAGCATAAAGCAGTCTTCCCCTAAACTTGCTCACTTCTATTGACGATTTGCTGCGTATTTATTGTCAATGAATGTCATTCTTGGCGGAAAAAAAAGTAATGTCAAGATATTTTGTTGCTATATCAGACACTGTTTGCAACACTGTTGTTTTTTTACTTAATGACAATAGACCGGGCTTTTTTGTTTTAATACATACGAGCGAATGTTATTCGGGTGTATATCACTTTCAATAATTTATACTTAAGAGCTTCTTGCAAAATACCCAAACCAGTAAAGTCGAGCATGGGTGTGGCCACTGTTGCGATTGGTTTTCTTGTTTG
>NZ_JASJXN010000020.1:0-97499 GCF_035018705.1 Undibacterium sp. RTI2.2
ATGGCCGCTCCTTTCTCATCTATTTTGCGCTTCTCGCAATAAAATTACTCTCCGGTGTTTCGTTTTGCAAGAACCTCGGTAGATAGTATATTTATTCTTATTGTATTACTTATGAGCTGAATTTGGCAAAACGGGTACAAAAACTATCAGTTATTACAACAACGCCACTCGGTCTGAGTGGCGTTGGTTTTACTGCGATCCGTATTTACACTACCGCTAATATTTTACGGTGGATTATCTGTGCTGCGTTTTATGCAGCGTTTTATGCAGAATACACAGGGAAGGCATCGGTCAGTTTTTTGACTTCGACTTTAACCCGTTCTATGGTCGCAGCATCATTTGGATTGTCCAACACATCGGCGATCAGATGGCCGACTTTGATCGCTTCTGCTTCTTTGAAGCCGCGCGTCGTGAATGCCGGGCTGCCCAAGCGGATACCGGAGGTAATCATCGGTTTTTGCGGATCGTTAGGAATGCCGTTTTTGTTGCAGGTCATGTGGGCAGAGCCGAGGATGGCTTCTGCTTCTTTGCCTGTCAAACCTTTAGGACGCAAATCGACCAGCATCACATGCGACTCGGTGCGGCCGGAGACGATGCGCAGACCACGTTCAGTCAGGGTTTGCGCCAGTGCAGCGGCATTTTTGACAACTTGTTGCTGGTAGGCTTTGAACTCAGGCGTCAGAGCTTCTTTGAATGCCACCGCTTTGCCTGCGATGACGTGCATCAATGGACCGCCTTGGATTCCAGGGAAAATCGCTGAGTTAACTTTCTTGGCAATCGCTTCATCATTCGACAAAATAATCCCGCCTCGCGGGCCGCGCAGACTCTTGTGCGTGGTGGAAGTTACTACGTCGGCGAATGGCATAGGGTTAGGGTAAACACCTGCCGCGATCAGACCGGCATAGTGCGCCATGTCGACCATAAAATAGGCGCCGATTTCTTTGGCGATTTTGCTGAAGCGTTCAAAGTCGATGCGCAGAGAGAATGCGGATGCGCCAGCGATGATGATTTTTGGTTTGGCTTCGCGCGCGAGTTTTTCCATTGCATCGTAATCGATGTCTTCGGCGGCATTCAGTCCGTAAGACACCACGTTAAACCATTTGCCTGACATGTTGAGAGGCATGCCGTGAGTCAGATGTCCGCCTTCTGCCAGGCTCATACCCATGATGGTATCGCCCGGATTTAACAGCGCGAAGAACACGCCTTGGTTTGCTTGGGAGCCGGAATTAGGTTGGACGTTAGCGAAGTTCGCGCCGAATAATTCTTTCAGGCGATCAATCGCCATTTGCTCAACCACGTCCACATATTCGCAACCGCCGTAGTAGCGCTTGCCCGGGTAGCCTTCAGCGTATTTGTTAGTGAGTTGTGAGCCTTGGGCTTCCATCACCGCTGGTGAGGTATAGTTTTCTGAGGCGATCAACTCAATATGTTCTTGCTGGCGGTGATTCTCTTGTTGAATCACGGCAAACAATTCTGGATCGGTGTTGGCGAGGGTATGAGTTTTTGCGAACATGACAAGCTTCCTGTTTAATTAGAGGGTAATTGCAGATGATCTGGTGCCCTGAAAAGGGAACGGGCAGCCTAAATCGCTATGTCCATATCAGGCTACCCAGGCGCACGGCTATTGAACCGAGATTTTCCATCAGGCGCACCAAAGGTGCTATTTGATTGCTGACAGCGCATTTTCGGTCATTTTTGACGTTCTTCGTTGCCCATGGCTCGCCATGAGCGCCTCATTCACGCTAAAGCTGCCTCGAAAAATGCATCCGTCATCAACTCAAATCCTGATGGAAAATCTCGGTTGAAATCTCACGCTTCCCGATGGATCTCCATCTTTGTCGTTAAGCGCTGCGTTTGTTGCTAATTGTGCAAACTGCTGCGTTTAAGACATTTTCGCCAGTCACGTGAGACGAAATGGTGCCCAAATTTTACGCCAAGCCCCATTTTTGAGCAAGATTTGGATGTGATTTGCCGAATAACGCTGTTTTAGTCTGATGAATACTTCGCGTTAAATAAATTGAAGGTGTTTGCTAATTGGAGGTTACAAGGCGTCACAAGCGCAGGCATAGCGATTGTATAAAAACCGCATAGAATGAGGGCAGGCGTTTTCGCGACGATGTTCGCCATGCAAAAAATTACTCACATCATCAGCATCAAATCCAGTATCACATCCAACATCACATCAAACTAAGAGGAAATCATGATCGTTTTAATCACCGGTGCAAGTTCAGGTTTTGGCGAAGAAATGGCGCGTAAGTTTGCGTCGAATGGTCATAAAGTCATTGCTACTGCCCGCCGCACGGATCGTCTGGACGCATTGCAGGCGGAACTGGGCACAACCTTGTTGCCTATCAAAATGGATGTCACCGACAAAGCATCCATCAGTGCAGCGCTGGCACAGTTGCGTGCCGAATGGAAAGAGATTGATGTGCTCATCAATAATGCCGGACTGGCGCTCGGCACGGAGCCAGCACATCTGGCCAATCTGGATGACTGGGAAACCATGATCGACACCAACACCAAGGGATTAGTCAGAATGACCCGCGCTATTTTGCCTGCGATGGTGGAGCGTGGCAGCGGTCTGGTGATTAATATCGGTTCGATCGCTGGTTCTACCCCCTATCCGGGCGGCAATGTGTATGGCGCAACCAAGGCATTTGTCGATCAATTTACGCTTAACCTGCGCGCCGATCTGGTTGGAACTGGGGTGCGGGCAACAAATCTTGCGCCGGGCTTATGCGGCGGTACTGAATTTTCTAATGTCCGCTTTAAAGGGAATGATGATGCAGCCGCCAAAGTGTATGAAGGTACTGTTCCGTTGACGGCAGTGGATATTGCGGAATCGGCTTACTGGATTGCGACCTTGCCCAAGCATATCAACATCAATTACATAGAAATGCTGCCGACTTGCCAGGGTTTCGGCGCTTTCAATATCAAGCGTAATCCGGCGTAAAACCCCGCATATGATCGACTAGGTTGAAATTTTATACTGGATGGGGTATTTTAAAGTGTCTAGGTAATGTCTGGACACTAAGTATATAAATCGGGGATACTCCCCCAATTTCTACCTTATTTATTGCTACATTATGGCTAAAGAATTCAACTGGTTTGTCCGTGTATATTACGAAGATACCGATGCGGGCGGCATCGTCTTCTATGCCAATTATCTGAAGTTTTTTGAGCGCGCGAGAACCGAATGGCTGCGCGCAGCCGGTATCAACCAGCAAATCATGACCACGCAGCATCAAGTCATGTTTGTCGTCAAAGGCACGGCAGTCGAGTATCATGCACCCGCCAGACTGGATGATGAACTCAAACTCACCGTTGTGGTCGAAAGGATGGGACGCGCTTCTGTCCAGTTTGTGCAAGAAGCCTGGTGCGGTGATCGCTTACTCGCAACCGGCACGATCAAAGTCGGATGCGTTGGCACAACGACTGTGCGCCCAAGTGCGATTCCAGCGGAAGTACTGGCAAAGCTGAGCCAGTAAAATCAGGAAAAATCAGCAAAAATCAGCAAAAATCAGAGAAATAAGACCAAACAAATACTGTAAGGTCAATCAGCCGAGCAAGTTACAAAGTCAGGCATCAGTTGCGCGAACTTACACACCCGTGCGCATACGAATAATCAACTTACCCAGATAGACTATTTATGAACGTTACACAAGACCTCTCATTTTTTACCCTGATTTCCGAAGCCTCTATCTTGGTACAACTGGTGTTGCTCTTGCTGGTGGGCGTGTCAGTGACGAGCTGGAATTATATTTTCAGAAAAATGTTTGCAATCAGCAAAGCGCGCAAGCAGACGGAAGAATTTGAACGCAATTTTTGGTCCGGTGGCAATCTCGGTGAGTTGTATCAGGTGGCAATGAGCAATCGTCGCAACAGTGGTAACAACTCAGGCGCGCTAGAGCGTATTTTTGAAGCCGGTATGAGCGAATATCAAAAGGTCAAAGCGGCAAATAAAGCGAACTTAGATGCGACCGCAATGCTGGACGGTGCGCGCCGTGCGATGCGTGCCGCTTATCAGCGCGAGATGGATCATCTGGAATCCCACTTATCGTTTTTAGCCTCAGTCGGCTCGGTCTCACCATATGTGGGTTTGTTCGGTACGGTTTGGGGGATTATGAATGCCTTCCGAGGTTTGGCTAATGTGCAGCAAGCCACGCTGGCTGCGGTGGCTCCCGGTATTGCCGAGGCTCTGATTGCCACTGCCATTGGTCTGTTTGCGGCGATCCCTGCAGTGCTGGCATACAACCGCTACTCACATGATATTGATCGCTTGGCGATCCGGTTTGAAACTTTTATTGAAGAGTTCTCCAATATTTTGCAAAGACAATCTCGTTAAATTGTATGAGTTCTCTGCGTGGCGAACGTAAACGCAAATTCAAAGCAGAAATCAATGTCGTGCCCTATATCGACGTGATGTTGGTACTGCTGATTATTTTTATGGTGGCTGCTCCGATGACCAATCCCAGCGTCATCAATTTGCCGACTGCCGGGCAATCAACCCAGCCGCCGTCTGAATATATTGAGGTAACGCTAGACACTAACAAATATGTGATCAGCATCAATACCAAAGGCGCTAACGGCAAAACTGGCAATGGTAACAACCAGCAAGAGGCTAAAGAGACCGCAGCCAATCGCGCCCAGTTAATGCAAAAGTTGAGCGAATATCACACGGCAAAACCCGATTTAGCCGTGCTGGTATCGGCAGATAAAGAAATGAAATACGACGAGATTATTCAAGTCATTTCCGAAGCCAAAAAGCTTGGTATTAATCGGGTTGGTTTGGCGACCAAGTGATGCGCCTGCGCCCATTATTCTTATTGCTAACATGCATCGGCATGACAAATTTTTGTCACGCCGATGCACCGCCTGCCGCGCTTCTTTCCCTGCCTGTCCCGAGCGTGATGTCTGCGCCAAGCTCGACAGCAGCGTCGACGGAAGTACAAAAGCAAGCGGAAACACCAACTCCAGCATTAACACCAGCGCCCACGCCCTCCACCGACATCGACACCAAAATTGCGCCCGATGCGGAAGAAGAGATTCTTGTAGCGAAATCGAATTTACGTCGTTTCCAGATAGGTGTTGCTAAAGGTGATTGGCTAGCCCTGTTGACACAACATATTCCAGAATTATCGTCAGATACCGATCCGCAAAACGTCACGCCAACGCTGATCCGAAAATTGCGTCAGGACATTGGCAACATATTAGCGACAGAGGGATACTTTTCGCCCGCGATCACATTTGATGCCGGAAAAGAGGGTCAAAATGGCGGCTCGTTTTTCCGTGGTGGCATTGGCAACCTCAGTAGCAACCTCAGTAGCAACCTCAGCAATAATGTCATTCGTGTCAATATTGATGCCGGCCCCAGAACTACAATACAGCAAGTGGATTTGCAATTTTCGGGTGCCTTAGAAGACGCTGCCAAGCAAGGCAAGGTCGATGCAGTCAAACGTCGTGAGGAGCTGATAGCCGATTGGCGCTTACCTGTGGGATCTGTTTTTAGGGACGAGGAGTGGGATAAGGCCAAAACCGATATTACCGAGAGTCTGCGCTCCAATGTCTATGCCTCGGCCAGCATCATTAACAGCAACGCGACGATGGATGCAGATAGCCAGTCCGGTAGCTTAAAGGTAGAGATCGACAGTGGTCCGCCATTTACTCTTGGTGAAGCGGTTATTACGGGTTTGCAGCGCTATCCTCCCTGGTTGCTTGATCGCTATTTGCCACCCAAAAAAGGTGAGCCGTATTCACGCTCACGCTTGCTGGAATACCAGAGAGCTTTGCAAAATTCGGCCTATTTTTCTGCTGTGGCAGTCAGTGTCGATCCCGATCCGAGCAAAGCTGACGGCGTGCCGGTGGATGTGTCGGTCGTTGAGCGCCGCCCCCGTGATCTAGCGTTCGGCGTGGGTTACAGCAGCAATACTGGTTTCCGCACAGAAGTGTCTTATCGTGACCGCGATCTGCTCGACAGAGCCTGGGATTTACGCAGTGCGGTCCGCTTAGAGCAAAGGCGTCAGCTGGCTTATGCAGACATTTATTTGCCACCACGGGACAATCAATTTTTAGATTCTTTTGGCGTCTTACTGGACAAATCTAATCTCGCTGGATTAGATCAGACCCGCACCGCGATTGGTGTCAAGCGTACCAGCACACGTGGACACCTGGAGCAGCGTTTAGGTTTGAATTTATCGCGTGAAAAGGTAGCGCTGGATGGCGAGCCGCAATCGGTCAGTAAGGCCTTAGTCAGTTCGGTGGGCTGGACATGGCGTGATGTAGATGACAGCTTTGCACCGCGCAAAGGACAAATTTTGCAGCTCGATTTTGCTGTCTCAGAAAAAGCCTTAATTTCGGATCAGCGCTTTATCCGTACTTATGCCAAATATCAGCAATGGATACCGGTCGCCAAGCGCGACGTCCTGTTACTCAGAGCAGAAATAGGGCAGGTCTTGGCGCCAAGTATTGACGGTATTCCTGAGGATTATTTATTCCGTACCGGTGGCAGCAGCACGGTGCGCGGTTATAGCTATCAAAGTCTGGGTATTCAGCATCCTACTGGCGTGACTGGCGGCATGGTGATGGGTGTTGCCAGTGCCGAGTATGTACACTGGACTCAGGCGAATTGGGGCGCTGCTGCTTTTATCGATGCCGGTGACGCGGCGGATGATTGGAATACCTATAAAGTCAAACAAGGTTTCGGTGTTGGCGGAAGGTATAAAACACCTGCTGGTCCGATTGCACTGGATCTTGCCTACGGCAAAAACATAAAAAAATTCCGTTTGGATTTTTCGATTGCGGTGGCATTTTAATGATGGCGAAATATTCTGCTGAAGCCGGTTTTTCTAAGCTCACGATGAGCATTTGCTTATGACACAAACGCCTTCAAATCCTGATGAAAAAAACTCAACAACGGTGGTGAGCGCTGCTGGTGCGTCTGTTGCGCCTGCTACTGCTGCAGAATTAGCTACTGCTAATGTACTGAAGCGCAGAAGTCTGCTTGGGATTTTTTCCCTGATTTTTAGCGCTTTACTGGTTATTCTATGTCTGACTTTAGGATGGGCAAGCTGGACCCAGCATGGCACGCGTACTATTCTCAATTGGCTACAAAATGCCAGCGGCGGCGAATTGCAATTAAGCGATGTCCGCGGACGTTTGTCGGACCATGTAACGATTGGCGAGTTATCGTATCAAACCAAGACGCTGCATCTTAAAGCAAGTGGAATACAGCTTGACTGGCATCCATTGAGTTTGGCTAACGGCAAATTATCCATCAGCAGTTTACAGATTGCCGCGTTGACGATTGCAAGCCTGGAGAGTAAATCATCACCACAATTGCCAGGCGATCTCGATGTTGTTATTGAAGTCGCCTTGCAGCAAGCCGCGATTGGCCGCCTGACGATTGCCACGCTATATGCCGATGGTCACACTACACCTGTTACCACAATGACCGGATTAACAGGGCAATTAATCTCCAACCAAAAGCAGCATCAGTTACAGGCCAAAGTCACCACTGATTTTGGTATCGTACAAGCACAAGCGACCGTCGCTGTGCACCGGCCATTTGTAGTGCAGGGGCAGTTTGATTATCAGGGTCAGATCGATCAGCACATACCACGTATGGGCATCACCGGAAGTCTGACTGGTTCTTTACAAGAATTGGTTCTCAATGCCAACGCCAAAGTTAGCGATGAACTCGCTGGGGAAAAACCAATTGATTCTACCCAAGTTACCTCCGCATCTGAGCTGCCTAAATTATCTAAAGTATCTAAATTAAGTGGTGAACTTAAAGCAGTACTAGCACCATTTTCTGCAGAAATACTGCATTCATTACAGGCCACGATTGACGGACTGGACCCCGCCGAATTTGCAGCACAGGCACCGCATGCACAATTAAAAGTGGCGGCTAACCTAAAGCCAGATACCAAACTTGGTCCCAATGGATTAGCGGGTACGATCAAACTGAGTAATGCGCAACCGGGCACGATAGACAAAAACGGAATACCGGTCAGCGCGATGACTTCTGCCTTACGCTGGTCGGGTGATCGTCTTGAGTTGAGTCAAACCTTGCTGCAATTAATGGGTAAGGGGAAAATCTCCGGCGCTGCACAAATACAGTTCACGACCAGCGCTTTCCCTATCGTTGATACCCGGCTTGAAGTGAGTGAGGTGGATCTTTCGCAGATCGATACGCGGATTCGTCCGACTCAAATCAAAGGCACTATTCAAGCGCAGACAAGAGCGCAGAAAGACGGTGATCATCAGATTACTTTTCAGGCGCAGTTGCATGATCCGCGCGCTAGTCTAAATGTCGATGCGAGTTACCAGCCAGGAAGTAGCGGTCAGACTGAGGCTAAAGATAAGACTACAGCGCAAACTAAAACGCAGACTATTTCAAAGATTACGTTAGCGAAGCTAGAACTACTTGCTGCAGATTCTCGTTTGCAAGGGCAGGGCGAGATCATCTTGAGCGGTACTGTGCAGCCTTTTAATTTTAAAGGGGTAATTCAGAATTTTGACCCCTCACGCTGGATCGCCGCACCAACTGGCAAGATCAGTGCTGATTTTTTAGTCGCGGGACAATTGCAACCTAAGCTGGATGTGTCCGTGCAACTCCCTTCTTTGCAAGGGCAATATGCGGGACAAGCACTGAGTGGCGCAATTGATGCGCGCTGGCAGCAAGATGCGGCTTTGACTTTGCATAAGCTGGATGTGCACTGGGGTAAAAATGGTGTCACCGGCAGCGGTGCTTGGGGTAGCGACAAAGGGCAGCTGCAATTAGCGATCGATATCCAGGAGTTGGATGCCTTATCGCATTTAATCCCGACCACTCAGGATGTGCCGCATCTGGGTGGGAGCCTGAAAGCGAATTTGGTCTTGCAGGGGAAAATGAGTGAGCCTGCAGGTAAGCTCGACTTAATTGGACAAAATCTAAACTATAGTCAGCAATCGGGTCAGCAAATCGGCATTGATAGTTTGACCGCGAAACTAGATCTGGCTCGCGGTTCACAAGGTATGTTTGACGGTAATATCATTGCTCAAACAGTGCGCAGTAATTTGATGAAGGCAGATGCTACTGATACCACCTATACATATGGTTCGGCTACAAATCCTGGCACCAATCCAGGTGCAAATCCAGCATCAGGTAAAGAAACAAGTAGGGGGGCAAACGCTGCCCCAACTACCGTCGCAAACAAGCCAAATGATAAGAGTTTACCGGTACTGGCAGAGCAAATTAGCTTATCCATTAATGGAACTCGTGAGTCACATAATATTGCTCTCAACAGCCGGTTTAATAACAGACGGTCTGTCAGCATGACTGCTGCGGGCGGTTTAAACGCCATTGGAAAAACTACAAAAATAGTCAGCAATAAATTTGCTGGCTCAGCTAGCCAGGCCGTTGTTGCTGCGCCTGTCAATTCAGTAGCGCAATGGCAGGGACAATTACTGAGTTTTGTGCTTAGCGGAAAACCCGATGTCAAATTACTGGCGCCTATGAGTGTTGTTGCCTCCAGCCAGTCGTTGCGCTTAGGACCCGCAGAATTTTCGGGTGTGGTTGGTAAGCTGGTACTTAAGCAATTGGAGTGGTCGCCCGACGGTTTAAAAACGCAAGGGCAATGGAATGCTATGAACGTCATTGCAGTGGCTAACTTGCTTAAACCGCAGTACGCAGTGGATGGCGATTTACTGTTGAATGCCGTATGGGATTTACAGTTAAAAGACCATTTGCAAGGCGAAATCAGCTTGCAGCGCCAGAGCGGCGATGTTCGTATCAATGATGCGGATGGCACTGGAAAAGCGATACCGCTTGGTATCCGCGACCTGCAAATGAAGATGCTGTTTGGTGGTCTGGTCGTTGGCAGTGACGCAGAAAAAATGGCTTTTACCATGACCGCTGATGGCGCTCGTTTGGGGACTTGGCAAGCGCGGGTGAATTCTGCTTTGAGTAAAAAAACCGGGACATGGGCGATTGCCCCGGATGCGCCGTTAGAAGGGCAGATCAAAGCGAATATCCCAGACGTGCAGTGGCTGGGGCCATGGATTAATCCTGGCCTGGCGCTTAAAGGCCAATTACAAGTTGATGCCCAATTAGCAGGACAATTTAGCCAGCCGCGTTATCAAGCAAAAATTAGTGGAAGCGGATTAGAAGTCGCTTTTGCGGCGGAGGGTTTGTTGTTACCGAATGGCCGTCTGGAGGCGGTGATAGACGAAAACCGCGTTCGCCTAAATAGTTTGGAATTTTCTAATGTAGTGTCCGTCATGCCGCGCCATTCTAAATTTCAGGATGTGAATTGGGTTGGTCAAAAGGGCGAATTAAAAGCCAGCGGTGATATTGATATTCGCAATCAGACCGGCAATATTCAGGCTCAACTGAACCAGTTTCCTCTGCTCCAGCGCAATGACCGGTGGTTGGTTGCGAGCGGTGATTTAGGTGTGGCGAATATTAAAGATGTCTGGAATGTGACGGGCAAAATAAGAGCCGACGGTGCCTATTTTAAATTGCCAAAATTGCCGCCGCCAAGTTTGTCTAGCGACGTGGTAGTGATTCGCAGCAAAGATAAGGCAGCACAAAATAAAGCGGCTGACGATGCCAATAAAAAGGCGCTCAAGTCGCGGCTTGATATGAGCTTCGACATGGGCTCACGTTTTGTATTTGTCGGACGTGGACTAGATACGGCGTTGGCGGGTACCATCCGCTTACGTTCCTCCGATGGCAATCCGGTGCAAGCCAGCGGTTCTATCAGTACTGTCGGCGGGGCTTATGAAGGTTATGGGCAACAACTGGCGATAGAGCGGGGCATCTTAAACTTTCAAGGTCCGCCAGCTAATCCGGGCTTGAATATCCGTGCCTTGCGCCTGGGTTTGGCGGTAGAAGCCGGCGTAGAAGTAGTCGGCACGGTTGCTGCGCCGCAAGTCCGACTGGTTTCTGAGCCCACCGTACCCGATGCAGAAAAATTATCCTGGCTAGTATTGGGACGAGGTTCCGACCAAATCGCAGGCATTGATGCGTCTTTGCTGATGTCGGCAGCCAGTGCAATTTTTGGCGGCGATGGTAGCCGCAATGTTCCAAGGGATATCGTACAAGGCTTAGGTTTTGATGAATTTTCCCTAGGCACTGCGGATACTAGCAATGGCTCTAAATTACCTAGCCAAACCGTAGCTGGCACCACATCGACTAGCGGAGCGACCTCTGGCGATCAGGTCGTTTCGGTCGGTAAGCGCTTAGCGCCTGGCATGGTATTGTCGGTTGAGCGCGGCTTGTCGGACGCCAGCGGCGCGATTAAATTAAGTTGGCAACTGACCCGAAGAGTCAGCATTATTGGCCGCACTGGTACTGATTCGTCGATTGATGCTTACTATACGTTTTCATTTAATTAGGATGCAGAGTCAGGGTAGTAAGTTAAATACTCCAGGTAGGTATATTTAAGTTGTCCAGAGAATCATTGGGCAATAAGGCAGTTGTTAAAAATAAAATGGGGAGTATATTTACTTTCTCTTCTTTGGACTTGTCAGAGATGAGAATTGAACCGTATGTTTTTAGTGCCGATTTGATAGGACTTCTTAGTTACACCAGCAAAGATGATTTGAATCGGTTTGGATCGGAATGCCGATTATAATTTTATTCATAGTATATTTTTCTAAAGAGAAACGGCCTCAGCCAGCTTTTAGACGGAAAATAAACGGAACTAAGCAGCGATAGAAGCATCATATAAAGTCATGAAAGAATTTTCTCCGAACGTCCCTACGCATTCTTCCACTCGTGATTTCCCCCGTGAGGCTGGTCAGTGGCGCTCTTTTACCCTGGCTGCTTTGGTGCATGTCGTATTGATCGCCTTTTTGTGGGTAGGCGTTCAATGGCAAAATAAAGAAACTACTGCGGTGGAAGCAGAGGTTTGGGATATGACCACCAGGCAAGCAGCTCCGAAGCCGATTCCGGAAGAAGAAGTACAGCCAGAGCCTGAGAAAATTGCGCCGCCAGTGGCACCAACGCCAGTCGTTAAAGACGAGCCGGTGGTCGATCCCGAGATCGCGTTAGCCCAAGAAAAAAAGCGTCTGCTAGTTGAGAAAAAGAAAATAGAAGATCAGAAAAAAGCTGAGTTGCAAGAAGCAAAGCTCAAGCAAGAGCAAGAACTGGCACTCAAAAAAGCCAAAGAAAAGCTGGCGGAAGAAAAAAAGAAAGCCGATAAATTGCTTGCCGATGAAGCCGAGAAGAAAAAACTAGCCGATTCCAAAGCGCAATCAAAAACGCAGCAAAATAAAGAACAAGCCGCCCGCGATAAGGTTTTTGAAGAAAATATGCGCCGTCTGAATGGGCAAGCGGCAGTCACGGGTACCGGTGGTACGGGCGATGCGCCTAAATCCACCGGCAATAATCGTGGCGATCCAAGTTATGCAGCCCGTATTGCTTCCAAGGTAAGACAAAATACGGTATTCAACGCAGTTGATAATTCCAATACCAACCCCACAGTAGAATATAGAATTGATTTGTTACCAGATGGTTCTTTGCGTGGCCCGGTGCGTAAATTAAAATCTTCCGGCGCACCTGGTTTTGATGAAGCGGTAGAAAAAGGGATAGAAAAGTCAGCACCTTTCCCACGTGATAAATCTGGCGATGTCCCTACCAGTATTGTCCTCAGTTATAAAATGAAAGAGTAAATTGAAGATAGTTTCCTTGATTAAAGTGTTCTCAGTGAGCACATTATTGATAACCAGTGTGGTGCAGGCTCAGCTTAGGGTCGAGGTATCTGGCGTTGGTTCCACCCAAATCCCGGTTGCGATTGCGAGCTTTGCTGATGAGGCTCTGACACCGCAGCAAATCACTGCTATCGTCAAAGACGATTTAACCCGCAGCGGTTATTTCAAAATTATTGATACTGGTAGCGTTATTACCGAGACGACCGCCGTCAATTTCGATGACTGGAAATCACGCGGAGCCGAAGCCTTAGTCGTTGGCAGCGTGCAAAAACTCAGCGATGGTCGTTTTGACGTGCGTTACAAATTATTAGATACGATTAAGTCATCCACATTATCTGGCCTTGCCATTGCAACGTCCTCAGCGAATACCAGGGTGACTGCGCACAAAATCGCCGATGATATTTATGAAAAATTAATCGGCGTGCGTGGCGTATTCTCAACCCGTATTGCTTATGTAACCAAGTCCGGTAAGGAATATCGTCTGGAAGTTGCCGATGCAGATGGCGACGGCACACAAGTCGCTTTACGCTCGAATGAACCTATCATTTCACCAGCCTGGTCGCCTGACGGTACCAAGGTTGCTTATGTGTCGTTTGAGGCTAAGAAGCCTGTCATTTACGTGCAAAATCTGATCACGCGCGAACGCACAGTAATTGCCAACTACAAAGGCAGCAACTCAGCACCTGCATGGTCACCGGACGGTAATAAATTAGCGATAGCCTTGTCGCGCGATGGTTTGACTCAGGTATATACCGTCAACGCCAATGGCACGGGTTTGCAGCGCCTGACTCAAACCAGCGGCATAGACACTGAGCCACAATTTTCTGCGGATGGACAAAGCATTTATTTCCTAAGCGACCGTAGCGGCGGACCTCAAATTTATCGCATGGGCGTGACTGGCGGTGAGGCAAAGCGTGTCACATTTAATGGCAGCTATAACATCACACCGAGGATTTCACCTGATGGGAAAACACTGGCGTATATTTCTCGCCGTGATGGCAAATTCCAGTTGTATTCACTAGATATTGCCAGCGGCCAAGAACAGCGCTTATCGGATACCGTTAAAGATGAATCACCAAGCTTTTCGCCTAACGGCAAATATATTATGTACGCTACTGAGTCTGGTCGTCGCGGCACATTGGCGGTAGTATCGGTCGACGGCAGAGTGAAGCAAAAATTGACCTTGCAAGCTGGAGATGTTCGGGAACCCACATGGGGACCTTTTATGAAGTAATGGTCAAATTTTGAAGTCTGTTTAATTCATTTGCTTTATTTAGTTTTTAAAAAAAGGAGAAATACATGCGCTCAGCAATTAATTCTAAAACTCTGGCTTTGCTGTTGACCAGCGTCGCTCTTATCTCAGCTTGTAGTACGCCAGTTAAATTGGACGAGAAGCCACCTGTCGTCGAAGATAAGTCTGCAATGAATAAACCAGTAGAAGACAACACCCGCACTGTTAAACCAGTTGAAGTCGTTTCTGTTGACCCTTTAAACGACCCGCAAGGCGTGTTGGCGAAACGTAGTGTGTATTTTGACTATGATAGCTATGTGGTTAAAGATGAGTTCAAATCTTTAGTCGAAGCCCATGCTAAATACCTGGTCGGCAATAAAGCTCGTAAAATTTTAATCCAAGGTAATACGGATGAACGCGGTGGTCGTGAATACAATCTGGCTTTGGGACAAAAACGTGCAGAAGCAGTGCGTAAAGCTCTGGCTTTGTTAGGTGTGCCAGAAGCCCAAGTAGAGGCGGTTTCTTTAGGTAAAGAGAAGCCAAAAGCAACGGGTAGCGACGAGGCTTCATGGGCAGAAAACCGCCGTTCTGATATCGTCTACCAGTAAGTATTCAATACGTATTGAATACGTATTAAGTTATCCTCATTAATACAGATTGCCGCTAAACATAATGATTGCTGCAATCTGTATTTTGAGAGACGCTTCGATAGCGACAAGCTTCGAATGATGTTCCCTTCTTTGTCCTCCAGCATGCTGGATCACTTCAAGATCAATTCTTATTGAACTCTTCCCATGAAATTTTTTACTTTCTCTAAAACAGCGCGCTCGGTTGCCTTCGCCATGATGTTGACACCAATGCTGCCATCAGTTGCAGCGGCGGGCATCTTTGATGATGATGAAGCACGTAAAGCAATTTTAGATTTGCGTTCCAAAGTGGATGAAGTAAGTAACAAGCTCGATACGAAGTTAGATACCAAAGCCGATAAAAGTAGTGCGCTTGATCTGGCGAATCAAAATGAGCAATTGCGGTCAGAGATCGCAAAATTGCGCGGACAGATAGAAGTGCTGACCAATGATTTAGCAAATACTCAGCGCCGCCAGCAAGACTTTTATGTCGATCTGGACAACCGTGTTCGCAAACTAGAGCCAAAGAAAATGACGGTCGATGGCAAAGAGGCGACGGTAGAAATCAATGAGCAACGTGCCTATGACGCAGCTTTATCTTTATTTAAAGCAGGCGATTACAAAAATGCAAGTGCTGCATTTACAGCCTTCAATGTCAACTATCCGCAATCCGCTTTTGCCGGATCTGCGCAATATTGGTTGGGTAATTCCTGGTATGCACAGCGCGATTGCAAGAATACGATTTCATCTCTGCAGGTTTTAGTTAGAAATTATCCTGATCATCCAAAAGCACCGGATGCAATGTTGAATATCTCTGCTTGTCAGCTGGAATTAAAAGACAAATCAGGAAGCAAAAAAACGCTGGAGGCAGTGATTGCACAGTACCCGGAAACTGAAGCCGCACAGGCAGCAAAGAGTCGCTTGGCCGCCACAAAATAAGACTAACTCCCGAGAGAATACTGCTTCGCTGGAAAAAATCCAGCAAGCTCGTTGACAGCGGTATTGGAACATACTATAATTTCGTTCTTTCGGGTCGTTAGCTCAGCTGGTAGAGCAGCGGACTTTTAATCCGTTGGTCGCAGGTTCGAATCCCGCACGGCCTACCACGAAATTCGGAAGACTTAGATGAAAATCTAAGTCTTTTTTATTTATAAACATTCATTTTGGTGTCCGGTAGTTTTTCCCGCATTCATGTTTTGGTTATAAAGCGCAAGTCTTTGGGTCGTTAGCTCAGCTGGTAGAGCAGCGGACTTTTAATCCGTTGGTCGCAGGTTCGAATCCCGCACGGCCTACCAAAGTTTTAAGAATAAAAGGACTCAGGTGAAAGCTTGAGTCCTTTTTGTTTTTCGGCGACGAGAAGTGTCTATACTTGATGCATCGCCACGCACACTTATCCTATTTTTAAATCATGTGTTCACCGAATCGTAAGCGACAATCATGATTTGAAAATCGCATCAAATAGAATTATTCCGTAATTCAGTAAAGGACGTCTGATGAAGCAAAAACAGAATAGCGGCAAGCTCAAAACGGAACAAAAATCAGAGCCAAAACCAGAGCAGCATCATGAAATTCGCCCAGGACAATCGATAGAATTACTCAAAGAATTGCACATCCTCACGCGTGACGGCAAGATGAATCAAGATAGTCGGCGCAAGTTAAAGCAGGTCTATCATCTGTACCAATTTATCGAGCCCTTGTTGCAGCAATTACGCGAAGATCATAGCGACCTCACTCTGGTCGATCATGGTGCTGGTAAATCGTATCTTGGTTTTATTTTGTATGACCTGTTTTTTAAAGCGACGGCAAGTCAAAATCAGTCCCGTATTTACGGCATAGAGACTCGTGATGAATTAGTACAAAAGTCTGTCGAGCTGGCCACCAGACTAGATTTTCCTGGTATGTCATTCTTAAATTTATCTGTCGCTGACTCCATTACTTCTGCCCAGTTGCCCGATCAAATTGATATTGTTACTGCGCTGCATGCTTGTAATACGGCGACGGACGATGCGATTCAATTTGCATTAAAAAAGAAGGCAAAATTTATGGTGTTAGTGCCTTGCTGTCAGGCAGAAGTGGCGGCAGAGCTGCGCAAACATAAGGGTGATGCTGTGCGTGATAATCCTTTATCAGAGATGTGGCGCCACCCGATTCATACGCGTGAATTTGGTAGCCAGATCACTAACGTGCTACGGTGTCTGCAATTAGAAGCGCATGGCTATCAGGTTAGAGTAACCGAGCTAGTTGGTTGGGAGCATTCAATGAAGAACGAACTGATCATTGCTGAGTACAAAGGCTTACCGGCTAAACGTCCTGCGGAACGCTTGGCTGAGGTGCTGAAGACTACCGGCTTAGAATCTATGCAGGAGCGGTTTTTTACGCCACGCTAATTTCAACATTCGTCGTGCGTTAGTTTTAAATGCAATTTAAAGATAGGAAAATGACACACTAATTGACATGTAATTTGGTGATTTACACCGAAGTCACTAGCACGTCACAAAAAATTATTAATATCATTTATCTTATAAATAAGGCTTAAGCAAAACCGCCCTAGCTGCGTTGTAGCTCCTAGCTGTACTGGAGACTATCTTCGCCGCTAGACCTTGCTAGGGCAATTTTGCGTAAGTCCTGATAAAGTTTTTGAACCTAGTTGCCCAATTGAGAATTTAGATTTTCATCGTTATCAAAAAATCGTTTGGAGAATTACCGTATGTTCGCTGCAGTCGATCTTGGTTCTAACAGTTTTCGCTTGCACATAGGTCGTCATGAGGGTGATGTGATTCGCGTTGTCAAAAGTGCCCGCGATCCTATTCGTCTAGCGGCTGGCCTGGATCAGCAAGGAAATCTGTCACCTGCAGCAATACAAAGCGCGATTGCGTGTCTCGCGCGCTTTAAACAAATCTTAGATAGCTACCCGCTAGATGCCGTCCGCGTAGTAGCAACCAACACCATACGCATCGCAAAAAATAGTGCCGATTTTATGCCCGCAGCGGAAGCGGCTATTGGTTATCCGATCGATATTATTTCTGGTGAAGAAGAGGGACGTCTGATTTATATGGGCGTTTCCAACTCGATTGCTATTCCAGGCGAGCGCCGGTTAGTGCTGGATATCGGTGGTGGCTCTACCGAAGTGATACTTGGTCGCGGCCATGAGGTGGTTAAGGTGGAGTCTTTTAGTATTGGTACGGTGAAGCACAGCAGTACTTTTTTCCCGCAAGGTAGAATCACTGAAGCAGGATTTGAAGCCGCTGTTCTGTCAGCACGATCGATGTTTGAGGATGCCGCACCGCCATATCAGCCTGAGCATTGGCGCAATGCTTATGGCTCCTCGGGCACGATACGGGCGATCTCTGATGCAATCGCAAAAAACAACTTAGGTGACGGTAGTATTACGCTCAAAAGCCTGATAACGTTAAAACAATACTGCGTCCAATGTGGGCAGGTGAGTCAGCTAGAATTAACGGGTATTAAACCCGAGCGTGTCGCCATGGTGGTTGGCGGACTTGCGATCTTGATCGCCTTGTTGCAAGAATTTAGTATCACTGTATTGCAACCAATAGAAGCAGGTTTGCGCATGGGGGTGATGTGGGATTTATACCTGCGTGCGACCAAGCGTGACCGGCGTGAGCAAGCCGTGCATAACGTCGCCACCATGTTCTATGTTGATGCCACACGCGCTAGTCGGGTAGCCGATATGGTACGTTCTTTGTATGCACAATTAAAACCGGCAACGGATACCTATATCCGGCATTTACACTGGAGTGCTATGTTGCATGAGGTCGGTATGGCGATATCGCATACCGGCTATCATAAGCACGGCGCATACATGATAGAGAACGCTGATATGGCCGGTTTCACTACCCGCGAACAGCGTGTAATGAGTAAATTAATTTTGAGTCAAAAAGGTAATCTGAGAAAAATCAGTGACAGCTTTGCCGACTTGGATTTTGCTAAAGCCGTGCTTGCATTGCGTCTCTCTGTCACTTTTATGCATTCACGGATAGAGCTCGATTACGCTGATTTTAGTTTAAAAATGAAGAGTAAAATCGAGCTGGAAATTCGACAAGACTGGGTGACTTTACATCCGACAGTTGCTTTTTGGCTGCAAAAAGAAATCGAATTTTGGCGCGAAGTGGGCGTGGAGTTTATCGTTAAGGCGAATATTTAAGCTGCCAATATTGCGTAATATTCCATATCGAAAAATCGATTATTTTTCCAGGCAACTTCCCGGCGCCTGCCTTCTAATGCGAAACCTAATTTTTGTAAAAGCTGGCTGCTAGCTTTGTTCTCTGGTTCTACCTCAGCTTCAATCCGGTGTAAGCGCAGTTGCTGAAAACCATAGTGCAAAATTATCGACAAACACTCATGCATGACTGCCTGACGCCAATAATCCGGATGCAACCAATAACCAAGATCTGCGTTTTGATTTTCTGTATCTAATTCGTAAAAACCACACGCGCCGATTAGCTGATCTGGTGTGGCTTGTGGACAGATCGCCCACCAGATACCACTTTCTTCTTGCTCAATCCGTCGATACCAGTCTATCTGTTCTTGTGTCGCCACCAGGCTATCGTATGAGATGCCATAGTAGGCGATGACTTTAGGATGCGATAAGCCCTTAAAAATATTACCAATATCCGACTGAACAATTTTTCTCAATACAAAGCGCTTGCTCTGTAGTACAGGAAAACTGATGCGTGGTTGGAAATTCATGCTTGCAACCTTTCATCTGGATCATTAGATATTGTTTAGTGTTGTTTAACACAATGTATCGTCTGAACACCATTCAGTAATAATTTGTAATAGTCACATGACAAAGGTGTGTGGAAGATTATATTAATCATGTTTTATGTACTTTTCTTGATCCCACTCCCGAAGTGGTTTAGAGCTACGCCTACATGGTGTAGCTTTTTTTTGGCCCAGATATTTTGTCCTGACATTTCAGCTACCTTGCTCTAATTGGAGAAATTATGCCCATACAATTTCCGCGACATAGAATTAAATCTATTTTGCTTACGCTCTCGTTGATGCTTAGTTTTACTGCCACGATGCCTGCGAAGGCGATTCCGGTAGCTGATTTTCGTGCGGAAGATGCTTTACCTATTTTGACGGAATTTAAAAAGAATGTGAATCTGAATCCCAATCAGCAATTGCTTTGGCAACAAACCGAAAGCAAGGTACGTAATATTTTTAGAATACGAGAACTACGCCGCCGGGCAATACAAGATGCTGTTAAAGCCAGTTTAGAAAAAAAGAACACAGAACTTCGTGATCTCACGAAATCAATGGATCAGGATGAGGTTATATCTCTGCAAGAGAATCAGCAATTAAGAGAACTTTGGCTAACCATGTACGACGCTTTGGATGACAAGCAGCGAGATATGGTCGTCGATTTATTAATGGATCAGTTGAACCGGGTAGAAGACCAAACGAAGGATCATGGCTCGCGTAGCGATTTGCCTAAAGCCAGTGGCGGTCGTCGCGGCAAAGGCGGATCTGGCGGTGGTCAGGGTGGTATGGGCCAGAACGTACCAATTGGCGAATAAATTTTGTATTGAAATATTTGTGGAGTTTCTAAAAATCTTTCAATCAAATAATGAAAGAATGTACAACAAGATATAACTCATTCCTGTGCATCTTTAGCAAGAATCTAGTGGCGTTGTTAATCACCTAAAGACGCTGGACTACTACGGCCGTTTTAACTATCGTAGCGCAGGTGAGCTGAATACAGATCGAGTTCCCTGCTTTATCTTTCGCAGGAGCGACCAAGTGAGAACCGAATTTAATCGATATATTTAATTGCTGAGTCTGTATAATTTTTTATAATTTCGAGGGATTATGCGGCTTGCAGCGTGATATTGGCTTGAAGACCGCATAATCATTGGAGGATTAATTTTGGATATTTCTGAAGGTAAGATTAATTCTCGGTTGATGTGGTCTGGTTTCTTTCAAAACTGCATGCTCCCAATGCTGTTGCAAGCTCCCTGCCATGAGCAAAATGCTGCCGCTATTTAATTCAATGTTACGGATTTTTTGTTCTGGTTTGCTCTTATGCCTGAGCTTAAAAATACGACTTTCACCAACGCTGACAGAGGCAATTGCTGGCTTATGCCCTAGCTCCGGCTCGTTATCTGAATGCCAGCCTACGCTATCTTGCTGATCCCGGTATAAGTTAAGTAACACGCTGTTATATCGGTTCAGGGTTAGCGCTTCGACCTGACTTTTTATCTTTAATAATGTGTCGGTCCATGGCTGGGGCGCAAGTGCAATCCCTGAGTAGTTATAGCTGCTGGCAACGTCGCCGTACCATGCAGTGAGTCGTGGTTGCAAATAGGTCTTACCCCAAACAGCGATTAAATCCTGACGCCATGGCGTTTCTGCCAGCAAACTTGTATAAAGTTCCCTGGCAATTTCTGATGAGTAAAATTGATGTGCAAATGCCAGCTCACCATCAATAATCGATATCTGTTCCAAGGTAGTGGAGGCAGAAAAAAGATCAGACATAGCGGCTGGCATGTAATAAAACTTGATTCTTAAATTAGCGCTAAAAAGACAACTTAGAAATTACCCATGTAGTCTTTTTTACCAATTTCAATTCCGTTGTGACGTAGTAGCGAGTAGGCGGTCGTTACGTGGAAAAAAAACTGTGGCAAACCATATGACAGCAG
The DNA here is from genome assembly GCF_035018705.1 of Undibacterium sp. RTI2.2. Classification (NCBI taxonomy): domain Bacteria; kingdom Pseudomonadati; phylum Pseudomonadota; class Betaproteobacteria; order Burkholderiales; family Oxalobacteraceae; genus Undibacterium; species Undibacterium sp. RTI2.2. The sequence continues at coordinate 21,219 of NZ_JASJXN010000020.1, forward strand.
ATAGTTTTGGCCACTCAGTTTTTTCTCTTTTGGTGTACCGGGGCGCAATACGATCTCTAACTCTTCGCTACCGTCAAACTGAGCTGGCGTTAATGAATCTAGCAGTGCCAAGGTTTTAGCGATACGCGCTTGCAGGTCGGCAAAAGTTTGTTCATTGTCCTCATAGGCAGGCACTTCAATGCCTGCAAGGCGTGCAGGAACACTTTTAGCAAAATCCGCAGCGATTTGTATTTGACGCGTGAATGGCAACATGTCAGGGAACAGACGTGATTGCAACAGCGCAGCAGGATCGATATTTTTTGCCGTGGCATGGGCTTCTGCTTTACTCAATACATCGCTCAGGCTATTGAGCATTTGGCGAAAGACAGGGACGGAGGCGGCATACATAGAAATAGTCATAGAATATCCTCGTTGACAGGTGAGTGGTACATCTACCCAGATTATAGTGAGTTCCTGCCTGATGCGTATTACTCAGATTACTATTGCTTATGAAGGAAAATCGCCGAGTCTGACGACGCTGCCTGATCCGCCTATCGATTTGCTGACTTGCGGATTACCATAATAATTAACCGTACCAGAGCCTCCGATACTGACTTTGAGATTATCTCTGGTAGCAACAGAGACTTTGCCAGAGCCGCCAATACTGACTTTGGCATCATTGGTTTTTAACGCAGAGCCATCCATGGAGCCAGAACCACCAATAGCCATTGAAGTCGTATTAGCGTTACCTGCAATTTTGAAACTACCACTACCGCCGATGGTTAACAATAGTGATTCGGCACTCAGACCTTGTAATTTAACAGTGCCAGAGCCACCGATTGTGACACGCAATTTGTCGGCTTGCAGGCGGCTTGATCTTAGCGAGCCAGAGCCAGCTACTTCTAAATCATCAATTTGCTTTAGTTTGATAATTATTTTCAGGCTACGTGTGTCCAGATGGACTTCCTTTTCTAAGGTGCGGACTTTTAGCGTACCGTTTTCAACTGTCGTTTCAATTAAGGTCAGCAAGTTATCGTCGGTTTCAATTGAGATTCCCTCCGCATTGCCTTGCTGCAGTTCTATCTCTGCAGGCAGGCTAATGCTGATCGCGTTGAAATGGCTCGCAGCGCGGTTTTCTTGTTGTAATTTTCCTGAGCCTGCAATACTTTTGTCTGAACTCCACTGCAAGTTCCAGCCAGATGCTAAGGCGGTGTTTGGTTGAGCCACTATAGCGAGTGCGCTTAATGTCAGGCTGATGGTGAAAACGCGCTTTGCAAAACGAGTCATGTTCATGCTGTTTCCTTAAAAGTGGAAGGCTAGTATTGGCTAATAATTTATCTCGCGGTTATTCTTTAACAGACCTTAAGAGATTATGTCCGGCGAGCTACTCGCAGTATGATCTTGTGCTAAGGGTGGTACTAGCGATTTGCGATAGAGTGTGTTTCCGGCAGGGTAAAGCGTCGTTTGTGGTGATAGACTGAAATGTAATTCTTACATCCGATTAAAAAAAACAATTATTGACGAAGGAGGTATCCCAGGTTGTTCTCGGCGAAGATTTTTCTAAATGCTTTTCGTTCGCTGTCTGGATGGCTGCAATTTCAACCAGGATTTCATTTGGAAATCCTATTCTATTTTCACTCGGACCTTGGATTACCAGCGACCCTAGATAACGTTTTAAATGCATAGGTTCATTACAAAATAAGCTGATGCGTTGCCAGATGTGAGGGTACGCATTTCGTATTTATTGTTGTGGCGTTAATTTTTCAATGTCATGAATAGACAAGGCTACGATGTTGCTAGGGATGAGATGTGATGCATAAATTTGTTGCACTGTGTCTCGACTTTGCGATGCAGTCACTAATTGCGCTCGTGCTACCGTGCTTGGAGCAATATCGGGTTTTGGCGCGGTAAGTGCAGAGAATGGCGCTACAGTGCGCAGAATTTGTTCATACAAAGGTAATGCGCGACGTTCCCAGCGTATAGTTTTGATGCCAGCGGTTTAAAAAATGAGGTGTTGGTCAAATATTTGCCGTCTTCCCCTACTTCTGAATTCAATTCAATCACGCAAAGCAGATGCATGTACGAGTCGAAAATAGCAAAGTCGATTTTGCGACCTTCCAGATCGACTTGCTCGGCTCGTTTTGCTTTTGAATCGACATTAATTGGTTTCAGCAGAGCGATTAAATCTACTTTGGGGAAGATGTAGCAGTTAGGTAATGCGCGCCGCAATCGCCTAAAAATTATTTGCTGTTCTTTATCAAAAAAACTTTTCTTCATAAGCAGTAGAAGTGCTTTTGTTTTTTTTGAACGGAAAAGAAAACATCAGGCGATCTCCAATCTACAGTGTGTATTTGATTAAAGCTGATGAACCGAAATACCCAACCAAACCCTGTATGAGCTTAATTAAATACTTAGATTACATTAGGTGTTGTAACAAAGGTCGCACCGTTTGTCATTTTGACCTTTATTTTTAAGTATAGCAAGTTGAGACACGTCGGTTGTCGTACAAGCAATTGCATTAATGCAACAAACACTAAGTCGTCTAACTATTTTTATAACGGGTGTGTTTTCAAATTAATGTGGATTTACGCAAAACGGAAACTATTTGCTGTGATTGTGCTTGAACTAGTGCATCGGATGAAAAAACTTAAAACATCTCACCACAAAGACATGTGGGAAAACAAAGACAGAGAAAGCTCTGATTCGCTGTCCTCTCAATTTTCTATTTGCCTCTGTGTTCCAATTGTGAAAGGTCTGCCTTTTGCATAAGTCCTAATAGTAATGGTTAAAAATCATGATTTGGCTTGGCATTCTTGTATTTAGTAGCTAATGCGGCAGTTCGACTAAAGAGTTTTTATATATTACTTGGAGCATTGCGAACTTATTTTAATACCAAGAGTCTGAGCAAGGTAGACAGCCATTATAAAAAACAAGAGCAGTTCTTCGCAGTGTCAAAAGTGTCTTTGTCCTTCCAATAAAAATACCTGCTTCAGTAATTGATGTCCGGGTAATAAAAGATCAGATCATGAAAATAGATAATAGTGCTAATAGTGGGAACAGCGTCAACATTTTGTCACCCCAGCAACCCTCTCAATTGACACGCTGGCGTATGCCATTAGCAGGCTTGTTCTTAGTGGTTGCTATCGGTGGTGGTTGGATGATGTATGCAAAAGATATTTCGAAAAATGCCAAATCCTTGGGTAATGCCGATACAAAAAAAGAAGTTATTTATGAGTTGGCGCCTGTTGATGTGACCAAAATCACTACCCGTTCCCTGATGGTGAATTTGCCGATTTCAGGATCTCTCATGCCTGTAAGCCAAGTCACTGTGCGGTCAAAGGTGGCAGCCGAGGTACATGAGACATTGGTGCAAGAGGGTATGCCGGTACGAAAAGGTCAAATCATTGCGCGTTTTGATGGCGCTGATTTGCATGCGCGTTTGAGCATACAAGATGCGGCAGTAGATGAGGCACAAGCACGTTTGGCGTTAGCGCAAAAAAACCGACACTCTAATGAAGCTTTACTAAAACAAAGTTATATCTCACAAAACGCGTTTGATACTACTCAAAGTAGTTTGGATTTAGCACATGCCAGTTTGAAGTCTGCCTTGTCGCAGCGAGAAGTAGCGCAGATTGCCGTGGCGGATACACAAATTAAATCGCCAGTCGATGGCATCATCAGTAAGCGTAGCGTGCAAGCTGGCGACAAGGTATCGCCTGATACCGCCTTATTTAATATCGTCAATCTGGCGCAGTTAATTTTAGAGGCCCAAGTACCTGCGAGTGAGATTCCACGTGTCAAGATTGGTCAAAATGTGAGCTTTGCCGTCGATGGATTCGGTACTCGCTCTTTTATTGGAAAAGTAGCGCGTATTAATCCATCTGCCGAGGCTGGTTCACGTTCGATGCTGGTGTATGTAGAGGTCGATAATGCCGATGGCGCTTTGCGAGGGGGCATGTTTGCCAAAGGTAATCTCACTTTAGAAAAAACTACTTCTTACCCTGTCATGCCATTGGCCGCGATCCGTCAGCAGAATGGTAGCGACGTAGTCTATAAAATAGTAGGGAATCAAGTTCAGCAACAAGCCGTTAAGCTGGGTTTGCGTAGTGAGGATGAAGGCTTGGTACAAGTGTTGCAGGGGCTAGAGCCAGGTGTTCAGGTTATTTCTGCCAAGTTAGATAGTATTAAGCCAGGTAGTAAAATCCTGTTGCCAAAAACTGCAAACTCTGCTGAGATCACAAATTTGGCACCAGATTTAGCACCTGCTTCCGCGGTAGCCGCCACTTTAGCGACTTCCCCTAAATCCAAAGGCTAAGCCATGTGGATCACCAAAGTCAGTATTCAAAATCCTGTTTTTGCGACCATGATGATGGTGGCGCTCGTCGTTCTGGGACTTTTTTCGTATCAAGGTCTGGGTCTGGAGCAGATGCCGGATGTGCAGTCTGTTGGTGTCTCGATTCAAGTTCAATATCCTGGCGCTTCGCCAGAAATTGTCGAAAACGACATCACCAAACCAGTTGAAAGCGTAGTCAATACCGTCAGCGGTGTTAAGCGAATTTTAGCCAGTTCGTTTGAAGGCCGCGCCACTCTTTGGGTAGAATTTCAACTATCGGTCAATCCAGACAAAGTGCTACAAGAAGTGCGGGATAAGATTGCCCAGATTCGACCAAGCTTTCCTAAAGATGTTAAAGACCCATTTATCGTGCGTGGCGGCAGTGACGGTAACGAAAGTCCCGTTGTTGAAATGTCAGTTAGTTCGCCCACCAGAAGCTTACGAGAATTATCGACATTAACAGATCAAGTCATTTCTAAAAAAATACAAAGCGTACCTGGAGTAGGGCGGGTAGATGTGCGCGGTGCGGTGGTGCGTCAGGTGCAGGTTAAGTTGAGCCCGGATCGGATGGCGGCGAACAATATCGGCGTGAATGAAGTGTTGACTGCGATCCAGGTAACCAATCAAAACATTCCGGCTGGCTTGATCACGCAAGGGGCTAACGATCAATTAGTCCGGTTAGAAGCTAAGATCACTGATCCACGCGGCTTCAATAAAATTATTGTCGCACGTCGAGCTAATGCCCCAGTGTATCTGGAGCAAGTCGCGGATATTCAAGACGGTGAGCGCGAGGAATTTTCTATCTCACGGGTCAATGGAGTACGCGCAATCAGCATCTCGGTCACAAAAATTCAGGATGCCAATATTGTAGAAGTTGGCGGCGGGATTATTGATGCGATTGCAGATCTGCGTAGTCGTCTACCAAAAGACGTCATCATTAATGTCAACTACAACAATGCGGATAGCGTCAAACAATCTTTAAGTGGTGTTAAGGAAACCATACTTGAAGGTGCTGCTTTAACGATACTAATCGTATTTTTATTTTTACATTCATGGCGCAGTACGGTCATCACCGGCTTGACTTTGCCTATCTCGGTTATCGCTACTTTTATCGCGTTAAAGGCTTTTGGTTTTACGCTGAATTTTTTGACCTTGATGGCCTTGTCACTTTGTATTGGCTTGTTGATTGATGACGCGATTGTGGTCCGAGAGAATATTGTCCGTCATCTGGGAATGGGTAAAGGACATAAAAAAGCAGCAGAAGACGGCACGAATGAAATCGGTCTTGCCGTGATGGCGACGACTTTTGCTATTGTCGCTGTCTTTGTACCAGTCGCATTTATGAAAGGCATGATTGGCCGCTATTTCTTTCAATTTGGTATTACCGTGACTGTTGCGGTATTGGTTTCTTTATTCGTGAGTTTTACACTCGATCCAATGCTGTCGTCCGTTTGGCATGATCCGGCAGAGGGACGGTTTAAACGTTTGCCCTGGCTAGAACGGATAATGGAAAACATCGAACACGGCATTGATAAGCTACATCATTTATATGGCCGAGTATTACAACTGGTATTGCGCAAACGTAAAACCACTTTGGCGTTAGCTTTCAGTTTATTTATCGGTAGTTTTTTCTTGCTACCGTTTATCGGTTCTGAATTCGCTCCCGAAACTGACAATAGCCAGATTTCACTGAATCTCAAAACACCTGTTGGCTCTAGCCTGATCTATACCAATGAAAAAACTATACAGGTCGAGGCAATACTAAAACTGATGCCAGAAATCGTCACAATGACCACAAGCGTTGGTGTCGATGGTGAGCGCAATACGGCACAGATTAATCTTAAGTTGACGGAACCTCGGATTAGTCATCGTAAGCTGCAGAAAGAAATTGAATCAATGATACGTCAACGTTTGAAATCTGTGCCGGGAATCGAGCTTGGCGTAGGGTTTAACAAGCCAATTTATGTAGCGATTTTGGGGCCGGATGCGGATAAATTGCAGGGTGTGATTGATCAGATAATGCTGAAGATTGGCGCGATCAAAGGAATTGCTGATTTAGAGAGCAGTTTGACTGGTGCCAATCCTACCGTATTAGTAAAAGTGAATAATGAACTGGCAAATGATCTGGGTTTGTCGGTACAACAAATTGGATCAGCTTTACGACCTTTTGTTGCCGGGGACACGATAGGTCAATGGCTTGCTCCCGATGGGCAAAATTATGAAATCAATGTGCAGTTACCAAAATCGGGACGGCAAAAAATTTCTGATCTCGGTGATCTATCGCTTGCCAGCAGCCGGATTGACGCAAACGGCAAACCGATCATGGTGCCTTTACGTCAAGTAGTCCAATTTATCCCTGGTACCAGCCCGCGTGTTATTAAGCGTCAAGATTTGCAACGTCGCGCCGCTATATATGCCAATGTAGAAGGCCGTGCGGCTGGCGACGTTGGAACTGAGGTGCAAGAATTGGTTAAAAAAATCGAACTGCCACCTGGTTATCGGTTTGACGTAGGTGGACAGACTAAAGAGATGCAAGATTCTTTTAATTCTGCTTTGGCCGCATTGGGAATTGCAGTTATTTTTATTTACCTGATTTTGGCATCTCAGTTTGGGAGTTTCTTACAGCCGTTGGCGATTATGACATCCTTACCATTTTCCTTAATTGGTGTATTGTTTGCGTTGCTGATTACCGGCAGTACCTTGAATATTTTCTCGATTATTGGTTTCATTATGCTGATGGGTTTAGTGACCAAAAATGCGATTTTGTTGGTCGATTTTATTAATCAGTCGCAACGACAAGGGATGTCACAGTACGACGCAATTTTGGCCGCAGGTCAGGTTCGCTTACGACCAATTCTGATGACCACACTGGCAATGATTTTTGGTATGTTGCCGATGGCAATAGGTTTGAGTGATGGTGCTGAGTCGCAGGCACCTATGGGCAGAGCAGTTATAGGGGGGATTATCACCTCCACGTTGCTTACCCTATTAGTTGTACCTATTACTTATACTTATCTGGATAAATGGGGGCGGCGAGCATCTGCTTACTTGGGTAGAGGTAGTAAAGAAACTGTTACAACTTTATCGACTGATCCGGCTTGACCAGGAATTATCGCTTTGCAATAATCATGTCCTTGTTCAATTTCTATACCCAAGTGAACCCGACGGCTATTATTTGGCACGTGCATTTGATTTGGAAACAGAATTAATTTGCTGCACCGCAAAGGTTGTTTAGAGGACATTAGAGTACGTTGTTTTTTCAAGAGTGTTTACTCTAATATTGTAACTTTCTCTATTCATCTAATATACGTGATGACATACTAGCCACGCGGTGACTAGCACGACCGTTCACTTTGTTATTAAAAATATTTCCATTAGGAGACAAAATGCGTCAATCTAATTTTGCACTGGCATTGCTCGCGGCTGCCGTTCTGGCCGGCTGCGGTGGCGGTGGCGCTGGTGATCAAACCACTAAAATCAAATTCAGCTCACAAGTATCATTTGGCGACAGCTTAAGTGACGTTGGTACTTATGCGGTTGGTACAGTAGCCGCATTAAAAGGTGGTAAATACAACGTTAATGACGTTGATTCTACCGGTAAAAATAACGCAAAAAACTGGACAGAGTTAATGGCTGCGCAATTAGGTTTGCCAGCACCATGTCCTGCACAAACAGGCTTAAACGGTTTGGCGTCACAAGGTTTTAGCGTTCCAGTTGTCAACCATGCTGGTTGCACTTCTTATGCTCAAGGTGGCGCACGCGTAACAAACCCAGTTGGCCCAGGCAATAAACTATTAGGTGGCTCCAACGCAGTTTTGGGTCAGTTGACCGTGCCTGTTGTTACTCAAATCCAAAACCATCTAGCTTTGAATGGCGGTAGTTTCAAAGGCGACGAAATCGTATTCGTAATGGCTGGTGGTAATGATGTTTTCATTCAACTTGCTACGCTATCTAGTGGTGCAACTGCTGCTGCAACTGCAGCGGTCACAGCGGCAGTTCCTGGACAAATTGCACTCGATATAAAGAGCGGCAAGTGCGTTCCTGCAGATGCGCAAGCTAGTAATTGTCAAGCAGCCGCTATTGCTACATTGACGCCAACAGTAGGCGCAGCAGCAGCAGCAGCGTATGTGCAAACCAATGCACCTGTTGTTGTTACGGCGATGGGTACTGCAGGAGCAGAATTGGCCGGCTACGTCAAAACTTTAATCGTTGGCAAGGGTGCAAAATATGTAACTGTTGTCAATTTACCCGATATTAGCCAAACACCACTTGGCTTAGGTTCTGATACTGCGACTCAAGGTCTGATCAGCACAATGGTCACGACTTTTAATGCTCAGTTAAGAGCGGGTTTAGATGGTAACGCTAGCGTTTTGTATGTTGATGCATACACAGTCAACCGTGACCAGGCTGCAAATCCTGCCATCTATGGTTTAACAAATGTTACTACCCCCGCTTGTGATTTGAGCGCTGCGAAAAATGCATTAGGCTCATCGCTCGTATGCAACAAGTCAAACACAATTTCAGCAAACGTTGACAACTACGAATATGCGGATACTGTTCATCCGACACCCTATGGTTATCTGTTATTGGCGCGCTATGTTTCTAAAGAAATGGTTGTTAGAGGGTGGTTGTAAGCGCTCGTGATTGAGCGTAGAAGAGTGGATTCCGCTCTTAAATGCTGACCAACTCAAGCAATGCCGATAGTAAAACCAGCTTTGTAATTCAGACTATCAGAATCTGGTTGTAGTGGTCAGCGGCGCTAAAAAAATAACCGAACTATTTAGATGGTGACATCATGTGCCATCAATCAAAAGGATTAGGAGACAATATGAGTAAATGTTTCAAAGGTGCGATTAATTTTGCGGCGGTGATCTTAGCACTTACAGCTAGTGCCGCAGCCTCTGCCCAAAGCGCAGGCACATGGTCCGCTAAAGTTGGTATTAATCAGCTAAAGCCAAAAGTCGATAGTGGTGATCTAAGTGCTCCAGCTTTGCCAGGTACAAAAGCAGATGTTGGAACGGACACCGAACCCGTTTTTGTCGGTAGTTACATGATTACCGACAACATTTCCGCTGAATTGGCCCTTGGTGTTCCTTATAAGTTTGATCTAAAAGGTGCGGGTGCGATTGCTGGTACTGGAAAAATTGGCACAACAGAGGCGTTGCCGCCAACTATTTTTGTGCAATACCGTTTTTTCGAACCTAAATCTACAATTCGCCCTTATGCCGGACTTGGTTTGACCTACTCTTATTTCCAAAAGGAAACAGGTTCTGGTCAAATGACAGCGTTGACTAATACTGGTAGCCCAAATCCAACGACATTTAAAATGGATAACAAGTTCTGTATTACGACGCAGTTAGGTGCGACCTATGCCATTAACGAAAAATGGTTTGCTGACTTCGCCTTGACTAAGACTTTCTTGAAAACGACGGCACATTTTTCAACTGGTCAAACGCAAAATATCAAACTTGATCCACTTGGAATTAGTTTTGGTGTGGGTTACCACTTCTAAGCTTTTAGAGCTTAAGTCACTATTATTTATCTGACTTAGTTTCGCTTGTATGTGTAAAAAAAGCCGCTGATACAAACTTTATCAGCAGCTTTTTTATTAATGTTAAGCCTGTTAAGTTTAGTAACAATCAAACCTAATTACTTCAAGGAAACGCGTAGTGTTAAAGCGCAACTCTATCTCGTCCTTGTTCTTTTGCGCGATACATCGCCGCGTCAGCTTTGGAGATCAAAGCCGTTGCGTCTTCTCCCTTTTCTAAGCTGGCTACACCAAACGATCCGGTAATATGCGGCAGCGCTTTATGCGTATCTGCAAATACTTTAGTTTTACGCAGTCGATTGCAAAGACGCTCTGCAACCAGTAGCGCAGATTTTTGATTGGTTTCAGGCAAAATCACTATCATCTCTTCACCGCCGTATCGCGCTGCAAAGTCAGTAGGGCGTAATCCAGCATTCATTACTTTGGCAGCGCTTTGTAGCGCATCGTCACCTACTAAGTGACCGTAATCATCGTTAAATCGTTTGAAATGATCAAGGTCTACCATAATGATACTCAGCGGATTGCCGCTTGCGTGTGCGCTTTCCACCATATTTGGCAACTGACTATTTAACCAGGCGCGATTATGTAATCCAGTCAAACCATCAACCATAGAAAGCTGACGATAAAATTCACCTACTTTTTGCCGGTTACGAATTTGTGCATTGGCTGCGCGGATACGGAAAGACAGTAGCTGCAATAAATTTTTTGCGACACCATTCGACTCATCAATCAGTCGCCATAAAGTTTCAGCTTCTATCACCAGCAACTCACTATCGGCCAAGGCGCTGATAGTAGCGGAATGAATTTCTTCATCTAATACCGATATTTCGCCGACACATTCACCCGGCAGATATTGGGTAATTGCGGTTTCTAATTGATTGCTGTTGGCGTCTTGTCGCGTGATTCCCAGTACGCCTTTAAGTACAACATATAATCGTGCACCAGAGCTGTGAGCATCCAAAACGACCTGTCCTGTTCTGGCTTTAACTACGGCGCAGTATTGAATAATATCTTCAATTAACTGATGGTTTTCCGGAGAAATATCGCGGAATAAATGGATGCTCTCTATTGGATAATCGGCATCACCGAATTGCATTAACTGTTCCAAAATGGTTTTTTCCAAGTACATGAATTTCTATCAAAAAACGCTAAAATTATGTTACGACCATAGCTAAAACAACGTACTAAAAGTAACTCATTACAAGCTACAATAAAATACCGTCTAAGGCCTCAAAACGCATTTCAGTCTCGCGGAATATCGCTAGATAATCTGATTTATCTAAGCCTAAGGTGTTCCATGCCATCTGTGATATTAACGGTACCAGATCATCCTCTACCTGGCTGATATCTAACGCATGGACGATTGCATTTGCCACATGCACAATCGCCGCAATCGAATTGAGTCCTTCTATTTCTGGATCATGATGTCCGCGAATCGCATCTCGGATCGCTTCAGAAAATTGCCAATGTTCTGCTAGTGCCAAACCTGCGGTGACATGATCAATATTCATGACTGCATGCTCTGCCTCCAGCAAATAACAATCTTCTTGTTCTCTATACAGAATCGCTTGCTCATATTGTGCTGGAAAACGCGTCACTAAAACCAGTCTGCCAATATCGTGCAATAAGCCCGCGGTGTAAGCAAAATCGTGCTTCATCGAGAGCGTGCGTGAGATAAGTTCAGCGCATTCTGCCGTCGCCACGCTATGTCGCCAAAATGCCTGAAAATCAAAGTTCCTGCAACGTGACGTTGGAAAACTATTTGCGATTGCCGTGAGTTGGATTAAATTTTTTATTTGCCTGATACCCAGCATGCTGACAGCCTGTTGCAATGTCACTACTTTAGAATTGCTGCCAAACATTGACGAGTTTGCTAACCGAAGCGTGCTGGCGGTCAGTGACTGGTCGTGCGACACTTTTTCTGCAATCGTGTCCAGACTAATATCATCGTCATTTAAATTGGACAACATTTCTTGCGCCACTGCGGGCAAAGTCGGCAAAGATTTTATGTGTTTAATTACATCAATTAAGAGCAAATGCTGGCTGCTGGGTGAGGGTTGATCAGGGGTCATGGCGTTACATCGCGATAGGCGCGCATATAGTCAAACAAGATCGTCGTTGGCGCATGACCATGTGTGTGTCTGAATAATTGATTAAGACGTTCCAGCTTTGCTTTTTGGACACTCGCATCATCGACCTCGGGCAAGTCGTCTGCTATCACCGACAATTGTTGAACATGATGCTGTGCGATAGAAACTAACATCGACTCCGACAAGGTCACGCCTGCGGGCAGCAAAACATGTCCCTGCTTGTCAAGCAAATCAGCCGCTAGCACTCTGCCGGCAGTGATTTTTGATAGAGGTAAATATTGGTGTCGCTTAGTCATAATAGAGATTTGATGATGTCTTTAGTGCAATAAATTTTCACCCGACGCACATGATTTTGTTTTTCCTGATAGCACAAGCTCTAATATACTACGGCAGGTATGTTTGAGTGGAAACATCCGCATTTACTTTATCGACATTACTTATCTGCCCACTGTTATATTATTTGCCTCGCACTAATGCGCGCTATCGCAACGACGTTTTTCAAGAATGCCTTATTTCTCTTATGTTCTCAATTAAAAATTTTATACATACACGCCCCCGGTTAAGCCTGACATTCTTTTTAGGTTTGCTATTCACGTTTCTACTTCCCGCTAATTTTGATTGGATGACCCGCGCACTATTTGGCTGGAACGTCGCCGTATGGGGATATCTGATTTTGATGGGCTGGTTGATGAGCTGCGCGAATCACGACAGTGTCAACAAAATTGCCCAGCAAGAGCATGAAGGTGCGGTCGCTATTTTGGTGATTTTGTCGGTCGCTGCAACTGCCAGTCTGGTTGCCATTATTTTTGAATTGTCGAATATGAAGGGACTATCTGCTGACATCCGTTTTCTCAAATATATACTCACCGCAATGACGGTATTTGGCTCCTGGTGTTTAGTGGCGATGATTTTTACGTTTCATTATGCGCTAGTGTTTTATCGCTCACCCAAAGGACATCCCGCTTTACGTTTTCCCGATGACGAAAAAAATCCTGACTACTGGGACTTTCTATATTTTTCATTCACCATCGCTATGGCAGTACAAACATCGGATGTCAGTGTAATGACACGCCAAATGCGTAAGACGGTATTAGGACAGTCCGTATTAAGTTTTTTATTTAATGTCGCGATTGTCGGTTTCTCAATCAACATCGCAGCCAGTCTGGTCGGTAATTGACTCTATTCCTGACGGCGATGCTGACACTGGTCCTTGAACATTGTCTGCCAGTTGTGCGTTAGTTAGTTAGTTATAAATTACCGACTATGGTAACGCTCGTCACCATGTTGGTTAGTATCATGCCGATCACGATAATTGTCGCGGTCATCATGCTCATGGCGCTCATAGCGGTGATCGTCACGGTAGCCGTCCCAACGACCATCCCGGTGATCGTAGCGGTTGTCATAGTAAGTGTGTTGGTAATGCGCCGTGCGCCATGGCTGACCGTAAGTTTGCTCCACATAAGCGTGTTGCATATAAGGGCGATCAGAGCCCAACACCACAGGTACGCCACCAAGGCGCAGATCAACATTTAAATAGCCAGGTAAGCGCGCACCTGCTTGCCAATTCCCGCCATTCGCCCAAAACCAGTTGCCATTATTGGGTGAGTAATACACGCGTTGGGCTGGGTAATACACATAGTTATAGTTACGAACTACTTCGTGTCTGTATTGTGGTTGATGCCATCCACCGCGATTCCAATCACGATCTTGTGCAGAAGCCGTGCCGCTGATACCTGCGCCAACAACAAGAACACCGAATGCAAGCGATTTTGCCAGCATGTTGAAAGAAGTAATAGTACGCATGATGAACACCTTTTCTTTAATTTAACTACACCTCTACAACGAACTGAGCAACAAGAAAGCTGACAAAGATGTGTATTTTTCTCAAAAAAGATGCAACAAAATGTATCTGACTATAAGCTGTTGGCGGTGATAACCGATACGCTTCACCGTCTTTATAAAATGTGGAAACCGATTTGTAGTCATCAAATCAGCGATCAATTTAGATATCAATGCAGATCGAAAAATTCAGGCGATGCCCTTGTGTTTCATGATACAAAGTGCTTGTATGGGTAGCGCTAAATCTGAGCTGAATTTGGCACTTGAATGTGGCAATAGAGTTTTTCAAATGAAATTATTTTTAGTTTTTTGATTAGCTTCCAACATCACTTATCAACATAATTTGGCAACATAACGTCCCAACATTACGACTCAAAAAATGGCACTCAACTACATCTGGACCGGATTTTTTTTCATCAGCTTTATCGCCGCGCTAGGACAATGGTTGTTGTTGGGTGATGCCGAAATATTTAAGCGCATCATCGACGGCACGTTTGAATCCGCCCGCATCGGCGTGATGGAAATTGCTCTGCCATTGGCAGGCATCATGACGCTCTGGTTGGGTATTATGAACATCGGCGAGAAAGCCGGTGCGATCAACTTTATTGCCAGGATCATCGCACCATTTTTTCAGCGTATTTTCCCAGGTGTGCCCAAAGATCACCCGGCCAACGGGCATATGGTGATGAACTTTTCTGCCAATTTATTAGGGCTAGATAATGCAGCCACCCCCTTCGGCTTAAAAGCCATGGAAATTCTGCAAAGCCTAAATCCAAATAAGGACGAGGCCAGCGATGCGCAAATCATGTTTTTGGTCCTGCACACTTCCGGCCTGACGCTGATACCACTGGCGATCATGGCGCAACGCGCGGTCTTGGGTGCGCACGACCCTTCGGATATTTTTATCCCCTGCATGATCGCTACTTATGTCGCTACCATCGTTGGTCTAATCGCGGTCGCCATCAGACAAGGTATTAATTTATTGAATCGTGTTGTCTTGGGCTGGCTCGGCGGGATCAGTGCCTTTATTATTTTGTTGGTCTGGTACCTTAGTCAATGCATGAGCCGGTCCGAGATTGAAGTCTTTTCTAAACTCAGCAGCAATCTTCTGCTGTTCGGTATCATCGTCGGTTTTATGCTGGCAGCGATGCGCAAGCAAGTGAACGTGTATGAAGCCTTTATCGAAGGTGCCAAAGGCGGCATACAAACCTCGATCACCATCATCCCGTATTTAGTCGGCATGCTGGTTGCGATTGGCACCTTGCGCAACGCTGGCGTACTCGGATTTGTTGTCGCCGGATTTAATTGGGTCTTCTCGCACCTTGGTATCAACACCGACTTTACGCCCGCCTTACCAACTGCATTGATGAAGCCGCTCAGCAGTAGTGGATCGCGCGCTCTGATGGTTGATGCGATGAAAACCTATGGTGTCGATTCCTTCGTCGGTCGCCTTGCCTGCGTGTTCCAAGGTTCTGCCGATACTACGTTTTATATTGTCGCTCTCTATTTCGGATCGGTCGGCATACGTAAAACCCGCTATGCGATTTCATTCGGTTTGCTCGCCGACTTTGCTGGCATTGTTGCAGCGATTTTTGTGGCATATCTATTTTTTCACTAGATCAATTTTTAATACAGTGAATAGAATGTTGTATGCATAAATCAATCAGGAGTCATAGAGCGTAAATGTATATACTCCTGGTATGTATTTTAATTTGTCCATAGATTATTTGGACAATAGAGCATATTTATGAAAAATAAGGGGGAGTATATGGTTTTATTATCCCCGTAAGCAAAAAAAGGAAGCCAGCATGTCAGAAGAAAACAATACCTCATTAGAGCAAGAATGGGTTGTCCTGCAAAATAATATCGAAGCCTTAGAACGTAGCTGTCTACTAACCAAACTTTGTGCCGTCGCCTTGTTTATTGCCACTGCCGTTTTTAACTTTAGTGTAGCGATGATCGTCGGATTATTATTGTTGATGTGCCTGCAGGAAGCCATCGTCAGGACTTCGCAAGCGCGTCTGAGTAATCGTATTCTGCGGATAGAAGCGATGATGAAGCAGCCGCCTCAAGAGGATTTTTCCGCCTTCCAATTACATACCGAATGGTTGAAAGAACGTAAAGGCGTAGTTGGCTTATTAATGGAATACGCAAGTCAGGCACTACGCCCGACGGTTGCGTTTCCGTATGTGTTGCTGGTGGTATTTAGCTTTGCTTTGAATTGGGGGCAGTCGCCATATTGATGTCATTGCTTTAGCTGCAATCCCAACTCATTAATTTGTTTGAATCTAATCCATTACTGAGAGCCCGTCACTGCGGTACCAACGCCGTTCTAAACACCGGATACAAATTAAACCGTTCGTCCCAGGAAGAATGTCTGCGCGCAAAAAAATTTAATCTGGCGACAGAGTTTTTTGCGAAGCTGGCATCGCTGGCGAGGCGTTGTTCAAATTCTTTTCGTAATGCCGGGTCTGCGGCTAATTGCTCACGGGCGACTTCTTCGGCGACGTAGGCTTCCATATATTCTTTACGTTCGAAGGCATTATTAAACCAGCCCCAGTTGACTAGCGCATCGGGTGCGCTGGGCTCGAACAATTCGATAACTAATCTGGCTTTGGCTTGGGCGATGGGTACAAACAGACTGCCTGGCGCCAGCGTACGTTGTTCGGTTTTCCATGCACCTTTTAGCGTAAGTATCTGGTGGCCTTCAAATGATTCGGCAGTGAAACTGACTTTATCTGCACGCAGGCTTTCTATCCTTGCGCTGTCTAGTCCAGATTTGAGTACCCGGAATTGGATGCCGTGTTGAGTCAGTTTTTGTGCGATGGCATCTGCATACGCGGCGCTGACCAGGTAGCCTGCCTGCGGTGCGGTGACGATGTTTTTGGGCACGATCTCATTACGTAAGGTCACATTCCAGATTTGTGGTTTGGTCTCATCATAGCGTGTCATCAGTGCGCCAGAGATAGTCGATGGTGTTCGCTCGTAAGCATAGCCGCGAAAGGCGATAGGGATGGTTTTATCAGTAGTGGCATAGCTGACGACCACTTGTTTGCCCGCCAAGGTGGCGGCTCTTGCATCGGCGGCGATGGCTAAATTGCGCCATTCAGCACCGTGCAATGCAATCTGATTGAATACAGAAATGATGGTGTTGTGCGTGATGCGGACACGGGTTGGATAGTCTTTCCAGGAATGCGTTTCTACCAGCATTCCATAGCGATTGCGTAATACAAAATAGCCATGTGAAAACCGGGCTGTCGGTACATTATCTGCAAAGCCAGAGAGCGGATCATCCTCTTTTTCAAACGACATATAAAACGGTAATGGCAGAGAACCTTGCTTTGCCAGATCGGTAATCACCGCATCGCGTAGCTGTTTGCCAGATGCCCGTAAGTTGGTGTCGCCAGAATTGACCGGCTCTACTTGTATCGAAATATCATGTTCAAATTGAGCGCCGTCGGTCACATGCAAATCAACCGTGGCAAGTGGATCCCACTCATTGATCAGCTTAAGCATTGCCTGCATTTCGGGGGAATCGGCTTTAACGTAATCCCGGTTTAAATTGAAGTTTTGTGCGGTCGTGCGCCAGCCCATTTCTTCTGGCCCTCGCTGATTTGGCCGGTTCCATCGACCAAAGCGTTCATGACCATCGATATTAAATACAGGAACAAAAATCAGTACCTGCTTATCCAGTGCGCCTTTGGCAGCAGTGTTTTCTAAAGCCTCGCGCAGCGCTAAAAAACCGGCATCTTTTCCATCAATTTCACCCGCATGTATTCCACCCTGTATCAGCACGACAGGAATATTGCGCTGCTGTGCTTCTGTTGCCGTCAATGCCCCTGTGCGTGAGGCGATCAGTGCCAGCATCGGACGACCTTCCGGTGTACGGCCAAACTCAGTGCAGCGCACAGCAGACGGATAGGCTTTCTGGAATTCTGCACAGAGCGCGATGACTTCATCATAACGTCCTGTTTTGACGAAGCCAGAACGTTCAGAGAGTGTAGTCAGATTATTCTTAAGCGGTGCCGCGCTATTGGCTGTATTGCTTGTAACAGATAACGTAGCGACGGACAGCAGGCAAAACAAGAGGCGTGAAGACATCAACATCAGATCACTTTCTGGGAGTTATTTTTTAGGTGCAGAGGATGTGTTAGTACATGTGTTGATGCATTGAAGATTTTTATCGTCGCATGCCCGATAACGCTCTAATTTGCGATTCATAAAATCCTTATTTGCGACTTCTTTATTGCGGATCCTATCGGCTAAGCGATCATGGTTTGAGTCATTTGGATTTCTGCTACCTGATGATGCGGTGATCATTGAGTCAGTATCAAATTTTGTTTGTGTATCTGCGTTGGCGCGGCATTCTTTTTTCTCAGATGCACAAATGGATTTACAGAGATCCGAGTCACCTGCATGCACAGCCGATGCTGCTATGGAAGCGCTGAAGGAGATGAGAGAAATTAGAGCGAAGCGGAGGGAGATTTTTTTCACAGACTTTCCTCTGATTTAGAATATTTGCCGTTGTTACTTATTGCGGATCAGTTGCTAAGCTTGTTCGGTAGGTAGCGTAAATTGGGCGATGTGAATAAGTTTTTAGTAGTAGAGCGCGCCATGCGCACCGCTGTGCAATTTGATCTTGCTATACAAAGCTGTTGGTGCGGATGGCACACCCTACAGATAACCGTTGTTTTTATACCGTAGCAACAGCGATCTTTTTCTGCCACCAACGTGCCTTATCTAATAACTGATCCATCTGCAAATCGCAGAATACTCTGTCGCTCATCAGACACTTGCCATTGACCCAGACGTGGCTGACTTGTTCTCGCCCAGCGGCGTAGACTATTTGCGATATCGGATCGAACAGAGGTTGCGTTTCTATTGCGGACAAATCAATGGCGATCAGGTCAGCTTGTTTGCCTGCGACCAGGCTACCGATTTGCTGATCCATGCCCAATGCTTTGGCACCAGACAATGTTGCCATTTCCAGTGCGATGCTGGCATTGAGTGCGGTTGGGTTGCCGGATTGTGCTTTGGACAGCAGCGCTGCCATACGCAGATCACCTAGCAAATCGAGCTTGTTGTTACTGGCTGCGCCATCGGTACCGATACCAACCTGAATACCCGCTGTTTGCATATCATGCACACGGGCAAAGCCAGAGGCGAGTTTAAGATTGCTGGCAGGATTGTGAGCGACATGTACACCTTGTCTTGCCAGTAGCGCGATTTCGGCATCGTTGGCATGCACCACATGCGCAGCGATCAGGGCAGGGCTTAGGAGTCCTAGCTGATGCAAGCGCTCTAGCGGACGCATGCCGTATTGTTTGAGGCTGGTATCGACCTCGTCCTGAGTTTCATGAATATGGCAATGGATATCGATACCTAGTTTTTCAGACAGCGCAATGATTTTGCTAAAAGTCTCATCGGCTACGGTGTACGGTGCATGCGGCGCAAGGCGGAAGCTGATGCCGGCTTGCCCGACAAATGACTGACGTGCAGCCAGCGCTTTGCTGATGTATTCATCGGCATCATTGGCATATACCGTAGGGAATTCTAAAATACTGCAACCAACAATAGTGCGCATACCGGTGTGCACACCAGCGCGCGCCACCGCCTCGTGGCAGAAGTACATATCGTTGACCGTCGTTGTGCCACCACGGATCATTTCCGCCATCGCATGCACGCTACCATCAAACACAAACTCATCCGAGACATGCTTCTTCTCTGCTGGCCAGATGTGATGGTTAAGCCAATCCATCAAAGATAAATCGTCCGCCAGACCGCG
The DNA here is from genome assembly GCF_035018705.1 of Undibacterium sp. RTI2.2. Taxonomy (NCBI): domain Bacteria; kingdom Pseudomonadati; phylum Pseudomonadota; class Betaproteobacteria; order Burkholderiales; family Oxalobacteraceae; genus Undibacterium; species Undibacterium sp. RTI2.2. The sequence goes on from NZ_JASJXN010000020.1 coordinate 40,793, forward strand.
CAGCAAACTCATCGCAGAGTGGGCGTGCAGATTGATCAAGCCAGGCAGTATGGCGTGCTCTGGCATCTCCAGATGCTTCGCGCTGGCGTATTGCTGGCGCGCCTGATCTGCAGGTAACACCGCAAGAATTTTATCGTCTTGCATCACCAAGGCGTGTTGAGTCAACACGGTGGCGCGTGGCTCAACCGGTATCAGATAGTGCGGATAAAGGCAGGTGATTTTTGTCATGGGATTAGCGTATTAGCTTATGTAATTACCGTTGATTATAGCGGGATGACGAATAACTTATGGAGCTGTAAGTAACATATATTGCGTGTCTGTTGGTAGGTTTATTTACCTTGGTTAACTCACCAAGTAATTTTAAGTATCCCAAATAATAATGCGGCTGTTGGCACGAAATACTTCCAACAGCCGCATTATTATTAGGGTACTGATTTCGGGACGGTCTAAAAAATCTTTGCTTGAGCTGATTGCATCGCTTTATTGCAAATTCGGCCCGGCGCTCCATCTAAATCAAAGGGTTTCTGGAAGTTCCGCTTCAGCTTATTCCAGCTTTAATGCGCCTCTTCCCAATTATTTCCCACGCCAACTTCCGCCAATAACGGCACTCGTAGTTCTGCCACATTCGCCATCAATTCCGGCAATTTTCGTTTAACCAATTCCAGTTCTGCATCTGGTACTTCCAGCACCAGTTCATCATGGACTTGCATGATCATTTTGGATTTTAGCTGGTCGGTTTCTAGCCAACTTTGTACTGCGATCATGGCGAGTTTGATCAGGTCGGCGGCAGTGCCTTGCATCGGGGCGTTGATCGCTGCGCGTTCTGCGCCTTGGCGGCGGGGGCCGTTGGGGCTGTTGATTTCTGCTAACCAGAGGCGGCGGCCAAAGACGGTTTCTACATAGCCTTGGGCTTTGGCTTGGGTGCGGGTGTCGGCCATGTATTGGGCAACGCCTGGGTAGCGTTGGAAGTATTTGTCGATATAGCTTTGGGCGGCGCTACGTTCTATACCTAAATTGCCTGCCAAGCCAAACGCGCTCATGCCATAGATCAGACCGAAGTTGATGACCTTGGCATAGCGACGCTGTTCGCTGGTAACTTCTGGCAGGGAGACGCCGAAGATTTCTGATGCGGTGGCGCGGTGTACATCTTCGCCAGCGGCAAAGGCATTCAGCAGGCTGGCGTCGCCGGAGATGTGCGCCATGATGCGGAGTTCGATTTGCGAATAATCGGCAGAGACGATGCGGCTACCGGTCGGTGCGACGAAGGCTTCGCGGATGCGGCGGCCTTCGGCGGTACGGACGGGAATATTTTGCAAGTTGGGGTCGTTGGATGCGAGGCGACCTGTGACGGCGACCGCTTGTGCGTAGTTGGTGTGGACGCGACCGGTGCTTGCGTTGACCATCTTTGGCAGCTTGTCGGTATAGGTTGATTTGAGTTTGGCCAGTCCGCGATATTCGAGCAACACTTTGGGTAGCGGATAATTTTCTGCCAGTTTTTGTAAGACTTCTTCGTCGGTCGACGGCGCACCGGAAGGCGTTTTTTTGACGACGGGCAGACCCAGTTTGACGAAGAAAATTTCACCTAATTGTTTGGGTGAATTTAGGTTGAAGGGTTGCTCTGCCAGCTCGTAGGCTTTTTGTTCCAACTCAAGTAAGCGGATACCAATTTCATGTGATTGTGTGGCTAATAAATCTTTGTTGATGAGTACACCGTTGCGCTCGATTTTTTGCAATACGATAGAGGTGGGCAATTCGATCTCGTGATAAATACGGGTGAGTTTGGCATCGGGTTCTATCTGTGGCCACATCGCCAGATGGAGTTGCAGCGTGATATCGGCATCTTCTGCCGCGTATTGTGTAGCGCGCTCCAGATCAACTTGATCGAAACAAATTTGCGACGCACCTTTGCCACAGACTTCTTCAAAGCTGATAGTTTTTCTGCCTAGATGGCGCAAGGCCAGGCTATCCATGTCATGCGATTTGTGCGATTCAAATACATAAGATTCCAGCAGCGTGTCGTGTTGTATCCCCATTAAATGAATACCGTGATTAGCGAAGATATGGCTGTCGTATTTGAGGTTTTGGCCGACCTTGGGATTGCTGGCATCTTCTAACCATGGCTTGAGTTTTGCCAGCACCACCTCGCGGCTGAGTTGCGCCGGCGCGCCGGGGTAGCTGTGTGCTAGCGGGATATAAGCGGCTAATCCCGGTTCGCAACATAAAGAGATGCCGACCATTTGCGCCGTCATCGGCTCTAGCGACGTAGTTTCGGTATCGACAGAGGTGAGGGCGGCTTGATTGATTTTTGCCAGCCATTGATCCAGCGCGGCTTCGGTCAGAATCATGTCGTACTGAGTTACTGCGGGCGCTGCCGGAATTTCAGCAGGGCTGGTGACTGAGGCTGTAGAAGAGGCTGCAGAAGTCGCGTTGCTAGCCTCATCGCCAAACAAGCCCGCTTGTGCGTTGTTTGTATTGGATGCTGTTTTGAGTGGCGTTGCACCGGCAGTTGGATCGCCCGATAATTCACGCAGCCAGCTTTTAAAACCATAGCGTGTGAAGAAGGCGAGCATGGCTTCTTTGCTCTCTTCTTTGGCGACTAGCGATTCGTCGATGGAAATATGCTGTGCCGACAAGTCGCAATCTGTTTTGACGGTGATCAAAACCCGGCCTTGCGGCAACCAGTCTAATGCCTGACGTAGGTTGTCGCCAACGACGCCTTTAATCTTATCGGCATTGGCAATGACGCCATCGAGACTGTCATATTCTGCCAGCCATTTAACGGCAGTCTTTGGTCCGCATTTGGCGACACCTGGTACGTTATCGACGGTATCGCCAATCAAGGTGAGGTAATCGATGATGCGGTTTGGCGGTACGCCAAATTTGGCGATGACACCAGCTTCATCGAGCTTCTCATTACTCATGGTGTTGATCAGTGTGACATTGGCGTTGACCAGTTGCGCCAGATCTTTATCGCCGGTCGAGACGATGGTGTTCATGCCGCGTGATGTTGCTTCTACCGCGAGGGTGCCAATCACGTCGTCTGCTTCAACGCCTTCGACCATTAGTATCGGCCAGCCCATGGCAGTGACGGCTTCATGAATGGGGACAATTTGCAGGCGCAGGTCGTCGGGCATCGGTGCGCGTTGTGCTTTGTATTCTGGATAGAGGTCGTCGCGAAAGGTTTTGCCTTTTGCATCAAACACGCAGGCGATGTAGGCGGCCGGATAATCGTAGCGTAATCGGCGTAACATATTGATCATGCCGTAGATCGCGCCTGTTGGTTCGCCTTGCGCATTGCGCAGATCGGGCATGGCATGGAAAGCGCGGTATAGGTAGCTGGACCCATCGACTAATAACAAGGTTTTTTGCATAAGGATAATGGTAATGAGTGACAGCGGAAAAAGGATATTGAAGTTGCGCCAAATGGTCAACGGCGAAAAAGCCACGGCGCTCAAAGCGCGCGAATCTTGGCATATGTTCACGATTATGGCAGAGTTTATTGAGTCTACCGAACGTCTCTCGGGCGTCGGTCCCGCCGTGACGATTTTTGGTTCTGCCAGAACGCCGGTTGAGCATACTGATTATTTGATGTGCGTCGATCTGGCGCGGCGTTTGTCGGATGCCGGTTTTGCGGTGATCTCTGGCGGTGGCCCGGGGATTATGGAGGCGGCTAATAAAGGTGCCTTTGAGGGTACATCGTCATCGGTGGGCTTAAACATTGAGCTACCGCATGAGCAGAAAAATAACCCCTGGCAAAATATCTCGCTGACCTTCTGGCATTTTTTTGCACGCAAAGTCGCCTTTGTAAAATACGCCGATGCTTATGTGGTTTTCCCCGGCGGTTTTGGTACCTTGGATGAATTGACCGAGGTGCTGACATTGATCCAGACCGGCAAGACGCGGCATATTCCGGTGATTTTGGTCGGCAGCAGTTTTTGGCGTGGCTTGCTGGATTGGATTAAAACCCAGCTAGTCGGCAATGGCACCATAGACGCAAGCGATTTAAATCTGGTGCAGTTGATTGATGAGCCAGCCAATATTGTGGACGCGATTTTTGCGTTTTATGAGGCAAGAGATATTGAACCTTCGGACGAAGAGCGGCAGAAAATGCTGTATTTGTAGTGCTTGGTATTAGATCGCTAACAGCATTAAATATGGTAGATACTGCGTGCGTTGCGGGTTGCATTGCTGGCTAATGTGTTGATTCGATAAAATATATACTCCATATTAGTATATTTAAGTATCTATAGATTAATTGGTCTGTAAGGCATATTTATGAAAATAATGGGGGAGTATATTTATTTTGGTCTGTTATTGGCATTGATGGCGGTTGCTCATATTGCTATCCTAGTTCTGAAATATGCCAGGGTTGTCGGCTTGAGTTAGGTACCTTGATTATGGTCTCTTGGTATTTTTGTCGTTTAAATCCTTGCCAGATAATCTGGATATAACTGTGAGTAGTTGCAGCCCTTTGCTACAATGGCAGCACGATTCCACAAGCCTGAAGCGACTATCATGAAAAAATTTTCCAAGCCATCTACGCTCGTTTTGTTTTGCTTAAGTGCAGTAATTTTGCCATTTAGCGCAATAGCACAGACTAAGCCAGTCTCGTCAGCCCCGCCTTCCGCTGCATCAGTAGCATCTACGGCAGTACCTTTAGAGCGCATTGAAGAAGCGCCAGATAGTGGTGTCAAACTGATTAAACCGGGACCAAAGGCCAGCACGCCAAGCAAGATCGTAGAAAAGCGTGCGGTGGGCGGTAAAGTGACAGAGGCTGAAGTGACTGCTGCTGGTAGTAAGTACACCATCAAGGCCAATCCAGAAATTGGCAATGCACCCCGAGGCACAGTACAAGGCGATGCAAACCGTGGCGCGCAGTGGAAGATAATGGAGTTCGGGGGCAAAAAAGAAGCAAAAGAAGTGGAAGAGATTCCTACTTTGCCTCCAGCACCGAAAGTCTCTTCACCAGCGTCTTCTGCGGCGACAAGCTCATCGATAAATTCAGCCACAAAAAAATAATTCATAACAGCCTCACACTCTTTTCTTGATATGGCAGTATTTACATCGGTAAGTCTGGACGATCTCCGTCCGTGGATGACGCAGTTCCCATTGGGGAACGCGTTATCAATTAAAGGTATCGCCTCGGGTATTGAAAACAGCAATTTTTTTATCAATACCGATGCAGGTGAATTTGTTCTGACGATTTTTGAAAATCTGAGTTTTGAACAACTGCCGTTTTACCTCAAGTTAATGCGCCATCTGGCAGATCGTGGTGTTTTAGTGCCGGCACCCATTGCAAACGATCAAGGAGAATTGGTCTCTTCCTTGCATGGCAAACCAGCAGCAATTGTCAGCAAATTAGAAGGCAGTTCGCAAATGGCACCCGCCGCATCCCATTGCGCAGAAGTAGGTGCAATGCTGGCGCGTATGCATGTGGCGGCCAAAGATTTTGAAATACGCCAGCCTAATTTGCGCGGTCTTGAATGGTGGAATCAGACTACCCCCGCGGTATTGCCGTTTTTATCTGAGACTAACCAGCATCTGCTGTGCGCAGAGATGCACTATCAAGAGACATTTGCCACTACCGCGATTTATAAAGCATTGCCGGGCGGACCTGTGCATGCAGACTTGTTTCGTAATAATGTGATGTTTGACGGTGAGCGGCTGACAGGTTTTTTTGATTTTTATTTCGCCGGTTGCGATACCTGGTTATTTGATGTCGCTGTAACGGTCAACGACTGGTGTATTGACGTAGCGACTGGTGAGCTGGATTTGCCCAGAGTCCATGCTCTACTGACTGCCTACCATGCGGTGCGAGCATTTACTGCAGATGAGCAAATTGCCTGGCAGCCGATGCTACGCGCTGCGGCGCTGCGATTTTGGTTATCCCGATCTTATGATTTTTATTTGCCGCGTGACGCTGAAATGCTGACGCCGCATGACCCCGGCCATTTTGAGCGTATTCTTCGCCTGCGTGAAGCCAATAACGCTCCTCCTTTACCGATCCCTGTACCCCTAGCCGCCACGTAACACAAACAATGAATCAGCCTAATGTAGAGTTATCCCCCAATTCCAATCCCGCGCCAATGATGGGGTGGGCTTGGGTTAAAGCTGGATTTCAGCTTTTCCGTAAACAGCCTGTAGAAATGTTGACGCTGTTTTTTGCGTATATGTTTTTGACGATGGCAATTGGCCTGATTCCCTTCGTCGGGCAGTTTTTGCCGATGATACTGGTGCCGGTTTTTTCCATGAGTTTCTTACAAGCTTGTCGCAATATCGAAAACGGACAAAGAGTTCATCCTAATCTTTTACTGCTGGGTTTTCGTTCGCCTGCATTTTCTCGGTTGCTGACGCTGGGTTCTCTTTATCTGCTTGCCGCGATGCTGGCAATCGGCGCATCGACTTTGGTTGACGATGGGGCATTCTGGAATTATCTGACGACCCAAAAACCGATAGACCCAAAAGACACTCAAAGTTTGCCGGATCCCGGTATGTTTTGGGGCATGCTGTGTTCCGCAGTGGTGTATATCCCCGCATTAATGGCATTTTGGTTCGCTGCGCCGCTGATCGTCTGGCAAGAAATGGGCTTGGGCAAGTCCGTGTTTTATAGCTTTTTTGCGGTACGCGGTGCTGGTAAGGCGTTCGTGATTTATGGATTGTCCTGGTTATTAATCGGGGTGATGTTACCAACCGTATTGAGCTTAATCATCGTCCTTATCGTAGGCAAACCAATTTTAGGCGTGATTATTATGTTGCCGGTATCACTGATGTTGACAGTGGTGATGTACTGCTCATTTTATCCGACGTATATTTCGATTTTTGGCAGGCTGCAAGACAAACCAAGTAACGCCGTCGATCAGGTCACAGACGCTACCGCAAACACTGCACCAAAGGAGCCAGCAGAGCGCGATTCTGCCGACCCTGATCATACTAAGCCCGGCGGAAATTAAAGCCTGGCAATTAAAACATCCAGTTTAAGCCACAAGCTGCGCATGCTCTGAGGCTAAGTCCAAGTCCTCAATGATTTCATAGGTGTGTGTCATCGCAGCAGTTTTCTCTAGCATGATTGAGGCAGAGCAATATTTTTCATGCGAGAGTTTAATCGCGCGCTCCACCAAGTTAGGTTTCAAGTTACGACCGCGAACGATAAAGTGGAAATTGATCTTGGTGAAAACCTTAGGCTCGGTTTCTGCCCGCTCTGCTTGTAATTTGACTTCGCAGCCACGTATATCTTGTTTGCTTTTACGCAATATCAACACCACATCGTAAGCAGAGCAGCCGCCAGTCCCTAGTAACACCATTTCCATCGGGCGCGGTGCCAGATTGCGACCGCCGCCATCGGGCGCGCCATCCATCATGACGGCATGGCCAGAGCCCGTTTCTGCTAAAAACGACATACCCGATAAACCAGTCCAACGTACCGTTGCTTCCATGTGCTACCTCCAAAATATAGGTTTTACGCAAAACTACTCCGGCTGCGTTGTAGCGACTAGTCATACTTGCGTACTGCCTCAGTCACTAAGCTTTGCAGGAACAATTTTGCGTAAGCCCTAAAATAATATAACCAGGGCATCATTGTAACGCAGCGCTAAGTTTGGGATTTCTCCGTAAAAATAGTAAAAAATGCTGCACATAATCATCACCCCAGTCCGATAATCAGAAATAAGTGCTTCTGCTATAAAAAACTTGTAAAAAAATGAGTTTAAAAGGCACTATTTTTAAAAAATTTACATAGATTATCTTGCACTGCACAATTTATTGTTCTATTATTGACTCATCGGTTATTTAAGTATTGCTTGTAAGTAACCACGCAATTGTCTCCTCTGCCTCCTTAGGTGGATTCAACCCGAAGCCAAGTCTTCGGGTTTTTTTTGTTCATTTTTTGTGCTTGGTTAATCAAGATATGGCCGATCTATTTGCTCATTTTTTAAACAGTGCTTGCACTAAGTCCTTGAAAATACTATAATTTCCGACTCTCTGTTAGCCCAAGAGGGAAGTTACAAGGGAGAGTCTGTCAATTAATTGTAGGCAGAACCACCAAAGTACCAAGAACACAGGGCGTTTTTAACTCTTACTAGGATTCATCATGAAAACCTTTTCCGCAAAAGCACACGAAGTGCAGCGCGACTGGTTCGTGATTGACGCGACGGACAAAATACTCGGACGTGTTGCCAGCGAAGTGGCACTCCGTTTGCGCGGCAAACACAAACCTGAATTTACTCCCCACGTTGACACGGGCGATTTCATCGTCGTAATTAATGCAGGTAAACTGCGTGTTACAGGTACTAAAGCTCTGAATAAGACTTACTACCGTCACACTGGCTACCCAGGCGGTATCTACGAAACTAATTTCCAGAAAATGCAAGCGCGTTTTCCAGGCCGTGCACTCGAGAAGGCAGTTAAAGGCATGTTGCCTAAAGGCCCACTCGGTTACGCGATGATCAAGAAGCTGAAAGTGTACGCTGAGGCAACTCATCCGCACACTGCGCAGCAACCTCAAGTACTCGACATCTAAGGATTAGCCATGATCGGTAATTACAACTACGGTACTGGCCGTCGCAAGAGCGCAGTTGCTCGCGTCTTCCTGAAAACCGGCAGCGGCAAGATCGTTGTGAACGGCAAGCCAGCGAACGAATACTTCTCTCGTGAAACAGGTCTGATGGTTATTCGTCAGCCTTTGGAATTGACTAACCATCTCGAAACTTTCGATATCATGGTCAACGTTCACGGCGGCGGCGAGTCCGGCCAAGCTGGTGCGGTTCGTCACGGTATTACTCGTGCATTGATCGACTACGAAGCAACATTGAAGCCAGAGCTGTCAAAAGCTGGTTTCGTTACTCGTGATGCTCGTGAAGTTGAACGTAAAAAAGTCGGCTTGCGTAAAGCACGTCGCGCTAAGCAGTTCTCCAAGCGTTAATCTCGCGGACTCTGTTTCAAAAAGCCGTCAGGTTATCTACCTGGCGGCTTTTTTCATTTGGAACTGTATTAAGAGTCTAATTTATGTCAGAGTCTTATTTACAATTTTTTGTCGGTTCTACTGCTAAAATACGAACAAAATTTCTGTCGAGGAATATACGATGATCAAAATAGGTATAGTTGGTGGCACTGGCTACACGGGGGTAGAGCTGCTACGTTTGCTCGCAACTCACTCGCAGGCGCAAATCGTTGCAATCACTTCACGTAAGGAAGATGGATTGCCAGTAGCGGACATGTATCCGTCTCTGCGTGGACATCTTGATATCGCATTTTCTTCCCCTGATAAAGCAAAATTAACTGAATGCGATGTGGTATTTTTCGCGACGCCACACGGTGTCGCCATGGCGCAAGCGCCTGAGTTGCTGGCTGCGGGTGTCAAAGTAATCGATCTGGCAGCGGATTTTCGTTTAAAAGATGTTAATCAGTTTGAAAAATGGTACGGCATTCCCCATAGCTGCACAGACGTGTTGGCTGAGGCTGTGTATGGTTTGCCTGAACTGAATCGTGCTGCGATCAAAACAGCACGTGTTATTGGTAATCCCGGCTGCTATCCAACAACCATGCAGCTCGGCTTTTATCCGTTGCTAAAGGCTGGTGTAATTGATGCAGGCAATCTGATTGCCGATTGCAAGTCCGGTGTCTCTGGAGCGGGTCGCAAAGCAGAAATCAGTTTGTTGTTTACTGAAGCGGGCGATAATTTCAAAGCGTATAGCGTGTCGGGTCATCGTCATCATCCAGAGACCGTCGAGCAACTGCAATATGTGACAGACGACAAAATTGGATTGCTATTTACGCCTCATCTGGTGCCAATGATACGTGGCATGCATTCGACTTTATATGGTCGCCTGACGCAAGAAATAAGCAATGAAGACTTACAGGCGTTATTTGTTGATGCCTATAAAGATGAACCTTTTGTGGATGTGATGCCATTTGCTAGCCATCCAGAGACCCGGTCTACCCGTGCATCAAATATGCTACGTTTGGCTTTGCATAGACCAAATAACGGTAACACAGTGATCGTTTTGGTGGTGCAAGATAATCTGGTCAAGGGCTCAGCTGGTCAAGCTGTGCAATGTATGAATATTATGTTTGATCTGGATGAACGCACGGGCTTACAGCACGTCGCTGTTCTGCCTTAAGGCATGGCTAAGTCACGTTCTTCGTTACGACGTCTTAGCGCGTCGAAAATGACGATACGCCAAGACCAGCCTTGGACGATCAAAGCGGCGCTGATCATTCTTATTCTTGGTTTGGGTGGCGCCGTTGCGCTGTGGACTTACGATTTAGGGCGCAGTTTTGCGTTTGGGCCGAAAATTAAACCAGAGCAGGTTGAGCAACTACATGTGCAGATAGAACAGATTACTGCCGAACGCGACAAACTGGCTGCACAAGTAAACACGGTAGATAGTCAGCAGAATATTGAGAAATCTACGCAAAAGCAATTAACCGATCAGGTCAAAAATCTGACGGCAGAAAATCTGAAACTAAAAGATGATTTAGCTTTCTTTGAAAGCCTAATGCCATCCGCTACTGGCGCAGAAGGCATTACTGTGCAGCGAGTTAAAGCAGAAATGGTTGCGCCAAATCAAATGCGTTATCGTATTTTGATTATGCAAGGCGGTAAAGGTGGGCGCGATTTTGTTGGTGACGTGCAGTTATCGCTATCCTTAGTACAGGCTGGCAAACCTGTTATGATGCAATTCCCCGATCCTAAAATGGGCGATGCTGGCAAACTAAAGTTATCGTTTAGATACTACCAGCGTTTAGAGGGTGTAGTTACTTTGCCAGAAGGCGCAACGGTAAAATCGCTAGAAGCCAAAGTAATGGACAAAGGTCAAATACGCGCTCAGCAGTCGATTAATTTGTAAGGAGTTTATTCATGTTTAATCGCAAAAATAAAAATACGATTGATAGCCTGATTGGCGTTTCCACCAGCATCCAAGGCGATTTGCATTTCAAAGGCGGCCTACGGATTGATGGTCATGTGACCGGTAACGTCATCGCTAATCCTGAAGAATCCAGCATGCTGGTCATTTCTGAGCAAGCTAAAATTGATGGCGAAGTCCGCGCCGGTCATGTCGTTGTGAATGGCGAAATCAACGGGCCTGTTTTTTCTTCAGAATTGATTGAGTTGCAACCTAAAGCCAGAATTTCAGGCGATGTGCACTATAAGGCGCTAGAAATGATGAACGGCGCTTTAGTTACTGGTAAATTGACACATGAACAAGCTAGCGAGCCCGTATTGAAATTAGCTTCCTCGCACAGCTAAGCTTAAGTAATAGCCAAGCTTAAATGTACAAGCAACCGCGACACTGAAACACCCAACGCCATATAGGTCTATAATAAAGATCTGTCAGAACAGTAGGAGCATGAAATGAATGCAGTAGCCGAAATGCCAGCACCAATTATTTTTAGTGAGAGTGCCGCCGCCAAAGTAGCACAATTGATTGAAGAAGAAGGTAATCCTGATCTGAAGCTACGCGTCTTTGTCCAAGGTGGTGGATGCTCGGGTTTTCAATACGGTTTTACTTTTGATGAAATCATCAATGAAGACGACACCGCAATGACTAAAAATGGCGTGCAGTTGTTAATCGATTCAATGAGCTACCAATATCTGGTTGGTGCAGAGATTGATTACAAAGATGATTTAGAAGGCGCACAATTTGTGATTAAAAACCCAAATGCGACAACAACCTGTGGTTGTGGATCTTCTTTCTCTGCATAATATTTGCGAGAGTTGGGATAAAAAAGGACGCTGCGGCGTCCTTTTTTTACGCCTGAAAATTATTCAGCGCAGCGCTTTGCAACAATTCATCACAACGAAGACGACTTTGATTACACTGAACTTAAAACGGAACCACCAAAAGGCCATCGCTAAAAGCGAGTCGTTAAAAGGGAGCCAATATGACGCAGACAGCAATTGATGAAGTGCAGCCAAAACAAATACTGCCACAAACACTGCCGCAAGTAGCATCGCAATCGACCCAGGCGCATCAGCAGCGCCAGCGTGCTGTGGTCGCTGCATTGCGAAAGGTATTACCAGAGCGTAGCGTGCTGTATCAGGAAGAAGATACCCGACCGTATGAGTGCGATGGCTTAGCGGCTTATCGTCAATTACCTATGGTCGTCAGCTTGCCTGAAAATGAGCAGCAAGTGATTGCCGTCGTAAATATTTGCCGCGAACTCAACGTCCCTATCGTACCGCGCGGTGCCGGTACTGGCTTATCCGGTGGCGCGATGCCTATCGTCGATGGCGTTGTATTATCTACCGCCAGACTAAACAAAATTATCAAGGTGGATGCCTATTCGCGCACGGCTATTGTCCAGCCTGGCGTACGCAATCTTGCCATCTCAGAAGCCGTATCTACTTTAGGCTTGTATTACGCACCCGATCCATCTTCCCAAATCGCCTGCACGATAGGTGGTAACGTTGCCGAAAATTCTGGCGGTGTACATTGTCTCAAGTACGGCTTGACCGTTCACAATGTTTTACGCGTTCGCGCTATCACCATTGATGGTGAGGTAATTGAATTGGGTGGCGAGTCATTAGACGCCCCAGGGCTTGACCTTCTCGCTGTATTCATTGGTTCAGAAGGCATGCTCGGTGTTGTCACCGAGGTAACTGTCAAATTAGTTCCTAAGCCACAAGCCGCGCGCGTCATCATGGCCTCGTTTGATGACGTGGTGAAAGGCGGTAACGCCGTCGCGAATGTGATTGCCGCAGGCATTATTCCGGCCGGATTAGAGATGATGGATAAGACCTCATCACGCATGGTAGAGCCGTTTGTAAAAGCAGGTTACGACGTCGATGCCGAGGCGATTTTATTATGCGAATCCGATGGCACCGATGATGAAGTAGAAGAAGAGATCCAGCGCATGTGCGAAGTGCTGGAAAACGCAGGTGCTACCGCTATCGCTGTCTCTCAAAGCGAAGCAGAGCGGCTTAAGTTCTGGTCGGGTCGTAAAAATGCCTTCCCTGCTGCTGGCCGGATTTCTCCTGATTATTACTGTATGGATGGCACGATTCCACGCAAAAATCTGTCCCAGGTATTACTCGGCATTGTAGCTATGGAACAAAAATATGGCTTGCGTTGCGCTAACGTATTCCATGCTGGCGATGGTAATTTGCATCCTTTGATTTTGTTCGACTCGAACAAGGAAGGGGAGTTTCATCAGGCTGAATTATTCGGTGCGGAGATACTGGAATTATGTGTAGAAGTCGGCGGCACGATTACTGGTGAGCATGGAGTAGGCATAGAAAAAATTAACTCGATGTGCGTGCAGTTTTCTGCTGCAGAGTTAGATGCCTTCCGTGCGGTAAAGCGCTCGTTTGACACCGCATTTTTGCTCAACCCGGATAAAGCAATTCCGACTTTGCGTCGCTGTGCTGAGTACGGGCGTATGCATGTCAAACGCGGACAATTGAAGTTCCCAGATTTGCCTCGATTTTAGATGTCCATATGCTCTGCGGCTTCTGGCACGAAAATGGCTGGAGAGCCGCAGGATATACGGACGATTGATTTTGGAAATTATTTTCTAGAAAGTCCGGCATTTATATAAGCAACAAGATAAACATGAAAAACACGACGAATCAATATTGCTGATATGGAAAATATTCTACAAGACTTTCGTGAACGAATCCAGGCTGCATCTGCGCAGAAGACCGCGCTACGCATTCAGGGCGGCGCGAGTAAAAGCTGGTATGGTCAGCAAAGCGTCGGCGAGTTGCTTGACACCCGTGCTTACACTGGCATCGTAGCCTATGAACCAACTGAGCTGGTCATCACGGCGCGTTGCGGTACCCCGCTGGCGCAGATCGAAGCAGCTCTGGATCAGCATCATCAAATGCTGGCATTCGAGCCGCCACGCTTCAATCAGCATGCGACCTTGGGTGGTATGCTTGCTGCGGGTTTATCCGGTCCGCGGCGGGCGACGGTCGGTGCGGTAAGGGATTTTGTGTTGGGTGCCAACCTGATGGATGGTCGTGGCGAATTACTGCATTTTGGTGGTCAGGTGATGAAGAATGTCGCTGGCTATGACGTCTCACGGTTACTGGCGGGGTCGATGGGAACCTTGGGTTTGATTACCGATATCTCGATTAAGGTATTACCTAAACCGTTTGCCGAGACCACGCTGGTATTTGCTTTGTCAGAAGCCGAAGCACTGACTAGACTAAATCAATGGGGAGGACAGGCCTTGCCCATTTCCGCCAGCGCATGGCATGTTGGTCGCCTGATGTTACGTTTGTCTGGTGCTGAAGCGGCGATACGTTCCGCTAAAAAACAGCTTGGTGGTGAAGAGGTTAAGGACGCGGCAAGCTACTGGCATTCTTTACGGGAGCAGACACATAAATTTTTTGCACAGGATGATGAACATGGATTATGGCGCTTGTCTTTCCCAAGTAGTGCAGCACCGGCGCAGTTGACAGGCAAATCCATGATCGAGTGGGGTGGTGCGCAACGCTGGTTATTCACCGACGAAAACCCGCAGCACATACGCGATACTGCCAGTCGCGCTGGTGGTCATGCGAGCTTATTCCGCGCTGGTGACAAGTCGGTTGGCGTGTTTGCGCCATTAGCGCCTGCGGTTGCCAAAATTCATCGCAATTTAAAAGCGGCGTTTGATCCGGCGGGGATATTTAATCCCGGACGCATGTACCTTGATCTGTAATTAGAAAAACTATGCAAACTAATCTCGCTGATTTTATCAAGAACACTCGCGAAGGCCAGGAAGCCGAAGAGATTTTGCGCAAGTGCGTTCACTGCGGTTTTTGTACCGCTACTTGCCCCACTTATCAATTGCTGGGAGACGAATTAGATGGTCCGCGCGGACGCATTTATCTGATTAAGCAAGTATTGGAAGGTAAGCCCGCTACGGTAAAAACCCAGCAGCATCTGGATCGCTGTTTAACCTGTCGCAATTGTGAATCGACTTGTCCATCTGGTGTGCAATACGGCCGGCTGATCGACATTGGTCGCAAGGTGGTTGAAGACCAAGTCCCACGACCAATGGCGCAACGCTTAATGCGCGCTGCGCTCAAGCAGATACTGCCGCGACAATCTATTTTTAATCCAGCGATGAAGTTGGGACAGGCGCTACGTCCTGTATTACCTAAAGCCTTACAGAATAAAGTGCCTGTTGCGCAAGCTTCAGGCAACTGGCCGCAAACGCAACATGTGCGCAAGATGCTGCTGCTGGATGGCTGTGTACAACCTGCGATGTCGCCTAACATCAATGCCGCCACTGCGCGCGTGTTGGATGCATTAGGCGTACAACTGATCGTCGCAGCTAAGGCTGGCTGCTGCGGTGCCATTCGTTTTCACCTCAACGATCAGGATGGTGGTTTAGACGATATGCGTCGCAATATTGATGCATGGTGGAATTATGTAGAGAAGGGTGCAGAAGCCATTGTGATGACGGCATCGGGTTGTGGCGTAACCGTAAAGGACTACGGACATTTACTTGCAGACGACAAAGCTTATGCAAAAAAAGCACAACGTATTTCTGCAATGACGAGAGACTTAAGCGAAATACTGCCAGAATTCGAAATCGAATTAGCCAGTAAACTTCAAGGCAAAATAACCCAACGTATTGTCTGGCATCCGCCTTGTACTTTGCAACATGGTCAGCAAATTCGCGGCAAGGTAGAAGGTTTGTTACGCAGTGCTGGAGTGGATGTAAAATTGTGCGCAGACAGCCATTTATGCTGTGGATCCGCCGGGACTTATTCCGTATTGCAGCCAGAATTGTCGTATCAGTTGCGTGACAATAAATTACGCAATTTACGGGCGACGGGTGCCGAGATCATTTTGTCGGCCAATATTGGCTGCCTCACGCATTTGCAATCCGGTACAAGTACGCCTGTGCGACATTGGGTGGAATTGCTGGACAGCGCTTTAAGCGATACTTTAAGCGACACTTTAAGCGAAATTAAGTAAGCGAATAATCATGATACAAACCTTCACTATTTTGCTGATTTTTCAGTGCTTAGGCGAAGGCTTTGTGTATGTAACTGCACTGCCAATACCCGGGCCGGTGGTCGGTATGTTGTTGCTATTCTTTTTCCTCTTGTTAAAAAAAGATTTGGCACAAAAACTCGCACCCACGGTTCAGGAATTTTTACGTCATCTCTCTCTATTATTTATCCCTGCCGGAGTCGGCATTATGGTGTACGGTCAGCGGGTGTTAGATGAGTGGTTGCCGCTGATATTGGCTCTGCTGATTAGCACCGCTCTCTCAATTGTTGTGACGGCAGTAGTTGTGCGCTGGTTGCAAAAATGAATGCCCACTTCAGTGATTTTAGTGAATTCAGCAATCTGTGGGTATATCTTGCAGCATCCCCTTTATTAGGGTTGACTGCCACGCTATTAGCTTACCAAGTTGCGTATAAATTGTATGAAAAAGCAAAGTTCAATCCGCTGGCTAATCCCGTTGCGATTGCGGTTATTTTATTGGTGTCATTGCTGACGCTGACTCGTACACCCTACAAGACGTATTTTAACGGTGCTCAGTTTGTCCATTTTTTGCTGGGACCCGCAACTGTCGCCTTAGCAATCCCTTTGTATCAGCAGTTGGGTAAGCTCAAGCGGGACTGGTTTGCTTTTCTCGCGGGTGCTTTGCTGGGAAGCGCGACTGCGATTGTCAGCGCGATGTGTATCGCCTGGTTATTGGGTGCGTCAGCATTAACGATACTGTCCATCGCACCCAAATCGGTGACAATGGCAATCGCGATGGGGATTGCAGAAAAAGTAGGTGGTTTCCCCTCGCTAACCGCTGTATTGGTGATGACGACCGGCATTCTGGGGGCGACGATGGCGCGTGGTTTACTTAACCTACTAAACATCAAGGACGAGAGCATTAGAGGATTCGTACTCGGTGTGAGCGCCCATGGCATCGGTACTGCCAGAGCGTTTCAGGTGAGTGAGCAAATGGGCGCTTTTGCTGGTTTGGCGATGGGCATTTCCGGGCTGCTTACTGCATTGATTTTGCCTTTTGCATTGCATCTCGCCAAACTCACCTGATCTGCTGTTTTACCTGCGCCGTTAGCGCCATTGGCGTCAATTGCGTCGCTTATTCCGCTAGCAGTTTTTCTATATCCGCCACCAGTTCGGCAGGTGTTGTCAGCGGCGCATATCGGTTGAACACTGTGCCGTCTTTTTTGATCAAAAATTTAGTGAAATTCCATTTGATCGCTTCACTACCCAGCAAGCCCGGTGCTTTCGATTTCAGGTATTGATATAGCGGATGAGCATCTTTGCCGTTTACATCAATTTTAGCAAAAAGCGGAAAAGTCACGCCATAATTTTTCTCACAAAATGAGCCAATCTCATCCGCTGTGCCAGGCTCTTGATGACCAAACTGGTTACATGGAAAACCTAAGACTTCTACGCCTTTATCTCTAAATTGCTGGTACACCGCTTCCAAGCCTTTGTACTGCGGAGTAAAGCCGCAATTGCTGGCAGTATTCACAATAAGCAAAACTTTTCCTGCATACTGTTTTAAATAAACGGGTTGGCCTTGCAGATTATCTGCATTGAAGTCGAGTACGTTCATACGATTCCTAAATGTGAGGTTCCTGCACTTAAATCACGGTCTTTCGATTCTTTACCTCTCAACATAATAGCGAGACGCAGTTCGTTGACTGAATCAGCATTGCGCAAAGCATCTTCATACGTAATCAAATCTGCCTCATGTAAATCAAACAGAGATTGATCAAAGGTTTGCATGCCAAGTTCACGAGATTTTTTCATGATTTCTTTAATTTCGTGGACATTGCCTTTGAAGATCAGATCAGAAACCAGCGGTGAGTTCAGCATGATTTCGATTGCGGCAACACGGCCTTTTTTTCCTCGCAATGGGATAAGGCGCTGTGAGATTACTGCTTTTAAGTTTAAGGACAAATCCATTAGCAACTGCGCACGACGTTCTTCGGGGAAGAAGTTGATGATACGGTCTAGTGCTTGATTAGAGCTATTGGCATGCAGAGTGGCAAGACAAAGATGTCCTGTTTCTGCAAAAGCGATTGCAAAATCCATGGTCTCGCGGTCACGGATCTCACCGATCTGTATCACGTCTGGCGCTTGACGTAATGAATTCTTCAGAGCTGCACCCCAGTCCTCTGTATCGATACCAATCTCCCGCTGCGTCACAATACAATTGCCATGCGGGTGCACATATTCAATCGGGTCTTCAATGGTGATGATGTGGCCGAAGCTGTTCGCATTGCGGTGCCCCAGCATGGCCGCCAGCGAAGTTGATTTACCTGAGCCAGTCGCACCAACCATGATGACCAAACCACGTTTGGTCATCGCCACATCTTTAAGATGTTCCGGCAAACCTAAGTCTTCTAACTTCGGAATTGCTGTCGTGATCGTACGTAAAACCAAGCCAACACGACCTTGTTGCATGAAAGCAGAAACGCGAAAACGACCCATGCCTGCCGGATTAATCGCAAAATTACATTCTTTGGTGGATTCAAATTCGGCAGCTTGCTTATCGTTCATGATCGAGCGTGCTAAATCAACCGTGTGGGCTGAGGTCAGCGGCTGATTTGAAACCGGCGTTACTTTGCCATCGATTTTAAAGGCGGGTGGAAATTCTGCTGTGATAAATAAATCCGAGCCATTCTTATTTAGCATTAGCCTTAACAAGTCATGCATGAATTTGGTGGCCTGGTCGCGTTCCATCTTGAGTACATCCTTAAGAATACGGGTTTAATCTGGTGACGGTTTTGGGTTTGCCTGACTTTGCCAAGATTAACCTGGGAAATTATCCGGTATTTTAGCTGCTGAGCGTGCGGTCGCTATGGAGATAACATTACGCTTTACCAGATCGGTCAGATTCTGATCCAATGTTTGCATACCCATATTGCTACCAGTTTGTATAGCAGAATACATTTGTGCAATTTTTGCTTCGCGTATTAAATTACGAATGGCAGGTGTTCCTAGCATAATCTCATGTGCTGCTACGCGACCAGAACCATCTTTGGTTTTCAGCAAAGTTTGCGAGATCACGGCTTGCAGCGATTCCGACAACATAGAACGTACCATCTCTTTTTCTTCCGCCGGAAAAACGTCAACAATACGATCAATCGTTTTGGCCGCGGAGGATGTATGCAGGGTTCCAAATACTAAGTGACCGGTTTCAGCAGCAGTCAGCGCCAAACGGATAGTTTCCAGATCGCGCAACTCACCGACCAGAATCACGTCAGGATCTTCACGCAAAGCAGAGCGCAAGGCGTTGGTAAATGATTTTGTATGCGGTCCGACCTCACGTTGATTAATCAGACATTTTTTTGATTCATGCACAAATTCAATAGGATCTTCTACTGTCAGAATATGACCGTACTCATTTTCGTTGACATGATTCACCATTGCCGCCAGCGTCGTTGATTTGCCGGACCCGGTTGGGCCTGTGACCAAGACTAAACCACGTGGCTTTAGAGATAACTCTGTAAAAATACGTGGTGTATTTAACTGTTCCAGACTTAGAATTTTGGATGGAATAGTACGCATCACTGCCGCTGCGCCACGTTCTTGATTAAATGCATTAACCCGGAAGCGCGCCAGACCTGGGATAGAAAAAGAAAAATCACATTCCAATGTTTCTTCATACATCTTGCGCTGTGAGTCATTCATGATGTCATAGATCAAACCGTGAACATCTTTATGATCTAGTGGCGGCAAATTAATACGCCTGACATCGCCATGCACACGTATCATTGGCGGTAAGCCTGAGGATAGATGCAAATCGGATGCGTTATTCTTAACCGAGAATGCCAGCAGTTCTGAAATGTCCATTTATAATTCCGATAATGAAATGTGCAGGGAGACTGCGGTGTGACTGGATTGATGCTGTAAGTGGAAATGTAGTGCGACTATCTCGATTATGCTGATGGTTTTATGCATTAACTAAGCTTAATCCTAATCATCTAAACAATCGCAATAACGATAGCACTGAACAATCAGAAAAGTGCTATTTTCGTTGCAAAATCATGTATCCCGATTATGTCCTTAATATCTGATAACTTGCAAGCCGTGCGTGCTGATTTGGCGGCGGTGGCAACTTCCGCTGGTCGCGATCCACAACAGATCACACTATTAGCGGTATCTAAAACTTTTGCTGCCGACGCAGTGATTGAAGCGGCGCATGCTGATCAGCATGCATTTGGTGAGAATTACGTACAAGAAGCGATAGATAAAATTGAAACGGTACGCAAACTTGCTCCAGATTTATTGCTTGAATGGCATTTTATTGGGCCAATCCAAAGTAATAAAACCCGTCAGATCGCAGAGTCGTTTGCTTGGGTTCATTCTGTGGACAGAGAAAAAATTGCTACACGACTGTCCGAGCAACGTCCCGTAAGCATGCCGGATTTAAATATCTGTCTGCAAGTGAATATCAGCGGGGAGGCGAGTAAAAGTGGCGTGTTGCCAGAACAGGCTCTGGCGCTGGCTTTACATATCGCTCAATTGCCTAGACTACGGTTGCGTGGCCTGATGGCAGTCCCAGAGCCGGCGACCACTGTAGAACAGCAAAGACAGCCTTTTTTGCAATTGCGCATGCTGCAAGACCAACTGAACACATATGGTCTGATGTTAGATACCCTCTCCATCGGGATGAGTGCAGATATGCATGCCGCAATCGCCGAAGGTAGCACCATGGTGCGGATAGGATCAGCTATTTTTGGGAATAGAAATTATGCAAAATAAATTAAAAATGATCTTTATTGGCGGCGGCAATATGGCAACCGCTTTAATTGGCGGCTTGTTACCTGATTTGACTACTCCCGCAAATGTGCATGTGATTGATACTCATCAGGCGTCCTTAGACAAATTGTCAGCGAGGTTCGGTGTAACGACAGGATTATCTCTTGAGGCTGGCCGTGCTATTGGTGCCATTGGTGATGCCAGTGAGCTGATTGAGCAAACGGATGTCATCATTTTGTCGGTTAAGCCACAACAATTACGTGAGGTCGCAGCTGCTCTCGCGCCGCATCTGTCGGGACAATTAGTCTTGTCAATCGCGGCTGGAATCCGTTCTAGCGATTTGGCACGCTGGCTTAACGATTATCCAAAAATCGTGCGTAGTATGCCCAATACCCCTGCACTGATCGGCAAAGGAATTACCGGGTTATTTGCAACTGCTGGCGTGTCTGACGAGCAAAAGCAGGCGGCAGAAGACATTATGAGTGCAGTCGGCTCTACTATTTGGCTGGATCAGGAACCCTTAATTGATGCCGTCACTGCGATGTCTGGTAGTGGCCCTGCTTATGTGTTTTATTTTATTGAGGCGATGCAACAAGCGGGGGTCGATCTAGGACTGACTAGTGTGCAAGCAACGCAATTGGCAATCTCCACCTTTGAGGGGGCGGCACTATTAGCGCTTAATTCCGATGAGCCAGTCTCGGTATTGCGCGAACGCGTGACCTCCAAAGGCGGTACAACGTACGCTGCTTTATCCAGCATGGAAAACAGTGGTGTGAAGGCGGCAATTATAGATGCCGTAAAAGCAGCCGCAGCGCGTGGTAAAGAGTTAGGAGATGAGCTGGGGGCGGAGTGAACTGCAGTGAACCGCATTGAATGGGAGTGAATTTTCCATCAGTAAACAAATTCAAGCATTCATCAATTCAATACAAACGAGCTGATAGTTTATTGCCCGTCAGCGGTTTTTGACGCAGAGTTTGGCTTAAATTTTGAAATCACCGTCGGTGCAATGCCTTGCCAGATTTCCCAAGCCATAAGCCCGGTTTTTAATAGCGACCAGATGCGCTTAGGCTTAATCAATAACGTCGCAGCAGTTAAACCTAAACTTATCAATGGATGTCGCTTGATTGTTTGACCAGCCTGAAATACCAACTCAAGAAATTGCAGCGATTGTTTAAATTGGCGACTGTCCGCAATCAAAAGCTCGCGCTGGACTTGAGTTTTAGCCAGCAAAGCTAATCGTCGTTGAGTTAAAAGGTTGGCTGCGGATGCCATAATTATTGATCACCTGCCTTGTTTGCATCCCTATTGTCCGCCTGGTGTCCTTGCAGCGCAGACACATCCTTACGCAGCTCGGCTAAGGTATCTGCCAGCAAGCGGGGTCTATTACTCAGTGTGGTTTTTAACCACCAGCCAAGTCCAATCGCCGTGCCTGAAAATATGCCCAATAAAGATAGTAAAACGGTTAGGCGATAGCTGTCCCAGAACGACGCAATCAGCAATAAAATCAGCAATAAAACAGCGATCCCTGCACAAAATAATGCAACCAGTGACCACAGCAAATAGGAAGAAAAGCGCGTTAGCTCTTCTTCCACTTCTACTGAAATCAATTCTAGCCGTGTGTATAGAATGCCGATGACATTGGCTGATAGCCGCGCGATGGAATCAGTGATCGCCATAGCCTTACTTACGCGAGATCAATAGACCAATTAACAAACCAACGCCGGCAGCAATACCTGCTGACTGCCACGGATTATCTTTGACATAGACGTCTGTCGCGTATGCCGCGTCTTTTGCTTTGGTGACGACCAGATCTTCGATACGCTCAATTTCTGCTTTCGCGTTTTTGATTGTATGTTCAATTTTGGCTTTAGCAGACTGGAAACCAGCGCTTCCTTGCTGCTCAGAATTTTTCAATAATTCCTCCGCGTCTTTAATAACCTGGGTCAGGTCATGCATCAATTTTTCTTTGTGCTGTTCAGCCGAGCTCATGATATTTCCTCTCAAAAGTAGTGAAATTGAAAAACAAGTAAAGCCTGCATAAACTAACTAATACAGCTTTCACTGTAGTGCATAGTCGAGTGCGACACCAGCAAAAATAGCAGCGCCTAACCAGTTATTGTGACGAAACGCCTTAAAACAAGCCAGTCTTTCTCGTCGGCGTATCAGAGTGTAATGGTGAAGGGCACATGCCACTGCCAGCGCCATACCCGCGACAAACCAAGCACCCAAACCTTGCTGCCAGCCTACCCATAATATGAGTAAAAAACTCAAGCAATAGCATAGCATCACCGCCAGCACGTCAAACTGGCCAAAGGTAATGGCAGAAGTGCGTATGCCTATTCTCAGATCATCATCTCTATCGACCATCGCATATTCTGTATCGTAAGCGACAGCCCAAAAAATATTCGCCAATAACAAAATCCAGGCAGTCACAGGTAAGGTATTTTGTATCGCTGCAAATGCCATCGGTATTCCAAACCCAAAGGCGATTCCTAAATATGCTTGAGGTATGGCAAAGAAGCGCTTGAAATAAGGATAACTGCCAGCGATTAATACCGCTATTACAGACAATTGTTTAGTCAGCGTGTTTAACGGCAATATCAATAAAAACGAGATTAATGCCAGTATCACTGCAATCACTATCGCCTCCCATGAGGCAATTTTCCCGCTAGTGATTGGCCGTTCGGCAGTACGTTTGACATGCTTATCAAAGTCCCTGTCTGCAAAGTCATTGATCGCGCAGCCAGCAGAGCGCATCAGAGCGGTACCTAGACTAAATATCAATACCAGTTGCCAATTGGGTTTGCCATTGGAGGCGATCCACAAGGCGATTAAGGTTGGCCAAAGCAATAGCAAAATACCGATAGGTTTATCCAGGCGAACTAATTGGACGTACAGTAAAACTCGATTTGAAAGCGGGCGCATAAAATTGGATTTGGGGTAACCAACAAAAAAATTGGCATTTGATGGATAGATGATTTATTTCGTTTGATGGCAGAATTATAAGTGCTATCTGCGCACGCGATGGATGATAATGCTATCGTAGTACGGCTGTCACATTCCGGTCATAGAATGAGGGCATCTGACTAAAGAAAAGATTTGAGACAATCTGAGACAAATCCGGAGTTCACTTGCTTACAAAGCTGGCTCCAGATTTTTAAAAAAATTAAAAAGAAAGACAATGATGAAAATTAAATTCACATCCATTGTTCTCGCCATGCTCGCTATGGGGACAATATCCAATTCTGCTCACGCGCTGACTGAAATTAGCTGGTGGCATTCGATGACCGGCGCACTGGGTGATCGGGTTAATGCGCTTTCGGAGCAATTCAATAAAAGCCAGTCAGATTATAAAGTCGTACCAGTCTACAAAGGTAGCTACGATGAGGCGATGGCTGCGGCTATTGCTGCATATCGCGCTGGCAATGCACCTAATATCTTGCAAGTATTTGAAGTCGGCACCGCTACCATGATGTATTCCAAAGGTGCGATCAAGCCGGTGACTGAGGTCATGAAATTAGCTGGCGAGCAATTTGACTCTTCTGTGTATATACCTGCGGTTGCGGGTTACTACACTACGCCAAAAGGTGAAATGGTGTCTTTCCCTTTCAATAGTTCGACGACAGTTTTTTACTACAACAAAGACATGTTCGCCAAAGCAGGGATGGACCCCAATAAAGCCCCGGCGACCTGGCAAGAAGTGGTTGCTGCTGCCGCCCGTTTAAAAGCAAATGGCGAAAAATGTGGTTTCACCACTGGCTGGCAAACTTGGGTACATCTGGAAAGTTTTTCTGCCTGGCACAACGTTGAGTTTGCTTCCAAAGGTAATGGTTTCGGTGGACTGGATGCCAGGCTGAAATTTAATGGTCCGTTACAGGTCAAGCATATTGAGAATATGGCGAACTGGGCTAAACAAGGTTACTTTACTTATGCCGGTCGTAAGAATGAACCAGAAGCGAAATTCTATTCAGGTGAATGTGGCATGCTGACTTCATCCAGTTCGGCATATGGCAACGTGGTAAAAAATGCGAAATTCAAATTTGCGGTAGCGCCACTTCCCTACTACTCGGATGCTGCGGGTGCGCCGCAAAATACCATTATTGGTGGCGCATCCTTATGGACGATGAGCGGAAAAAAGATTGACGAATATAAAGCGGTTGCCAAGTTCTATAAATTTTTATCTCAACCAGAAGTGCAAGCGAAATGGCATCAGGAAACGGGTTACCTGCCCATTACCAACGCCGCGTATGAGCTGACGAAGAAGTCTGGTTTCTACGATAAAAATCCTGGTCCGAATATCGCCGTGCAACAGATGATAGTCAAAACGACGGATAAATCGCGTGGAATTCGCCTTGGTAATTTCGTCCAGATACGGACTATCATGGATGAAGAGCTGGAATCCGTCTGGAGTGGGAAAAAGACCGCGAAAGAGGCCTTGGATAACGCAGTCGGGCGTGGTAACGAGTTATTAGAACGCTTTGAAAAAGCCAATAAATAAATGAATGAATTATTTGTGATTAAAGATCGCAGATCATTCGCAATTTTTTATTTTAGAAATTGATTTCACTTATAGGCTGACCTTGGAAAAACGCGCCCGTTTTCGTTCTGCATGGCTTCCTTACGCATTGGTAGCGCCACAAATCATTGTGACGCTACTGTTTTTTTTCTGGCCTGCAGTACAAGCTCTGTATCAATCGGTACTGCTACAAGATGCGTTTGGGATGTCCACTCAATTTGTCTGGTTGGATAATTTTAAAGCGTTGTTTGCTGATCCGAGTTATTTAGAGTCCTTCAAAACTACCGCATTATTCTCGATTTTAGTCGCTGTCTCTGGCTTAAGTATCTCCTTAATCCTTGCGGTATTCGCCGACCGTGTTGTTAAAGGTGCGGCGGTCTACAAAACATTTTTGATCTGGCCGTATGCCGTGTCACCGGTAGTCGTCGGCGTGTTGTGGATGTTTTTACTGAACCCGACTTTAGGTATTGTTGCCCATGCTTTGCGGCATATTGGTATTGAGTGGAATAGTTTGCTGAACGGGCAACACGCGATGATTTTGATTGTGTTAGCCGCAGTCTGGAAGCAAATTAGTTATAACTTTTTATTTTTTCTGGCGGGTTTGCAATCGATCCCCAAATCTTTGATTGAAGCAGCGGCAATTGACGGTGCAGGACCGGTAAAACGTTTCACCACGATTGTCTTTCCTTTACTATCACCGACCTCATTTTTTCTGCTGGTCGTGAATATTGTCTACGCGTTTTTTGATACCTTTGCGATTGTCGAAGCTACTACCCAGGGCGGCCCGAGTAAGGAGACAGAAATCTTGGTCTACCGCGTTTTTAACGATGGTTTTAAGGGCGGCGATCTCGGCAGTGCGGCAGCACAATCGGTGATTTTGATGACAATCGTGATTGTGTTGACGATTGTCCAGTTTAAATATGTAGAGAAAAAAGTACAGTATTCATAAGCTTTGTACTTGTCAGGATAAATAGCATACTGTCAGTGAGTATATTTAGTTGTCCATATAATCATTGGACGATCAGCCATATTTCATAAAATAGTGGGGGAGTATATGAAAAATTCCTCTGCAATGCTTGAAGTGAACCTTAATTACAACTGAAGTAAATCTGATTTACCTCAACTATGTAGCGCGATCTGATTGCAGTCCCTTAAGTGAAAGTCAGTCCATGATAGAGCGTCGTCCAATATTGGATTTCATCAGTCACCTGGTTTTAATCATCGGTGTGCTGATTGTGGCTTTTCCCATCTATATTGCCGTAGTTGCCAGTACCCAGACCGCAGAACAAAGCGCGCTGGCACCGATGTCTTTGTTGCCCGGTAATCAGTTCGTCCAGAATTTTTCTACGGTATTAAGTAGCGGCGCGTCCGGCAATGTTTCTACCAGTCCGGTGGCCAGAATGTTGTGGGTGAGTCTGGTATCTGCACTGATGATTGCCATCGGAAAAATAGCTATCTCTATGTTGTCGGCATTTGCGCTGGTGTATTTTCGTTTTCCTGGGAGAACCTGGTTTTTTTGGATGATTTTTGTAACCTTGATGTTGCCGGTAGAAGTAAGGATTTCTCCTACCTATAAAGTCGTGTCCGATTTATCCATGCTCAATTCTTATGCTGGCTTGACGATCCCTTTAATCGCTTCTGCTACGGCGACTTTTTTGTTCAGGCAATTCTTTCTGACGGTACCTGAAGAGTTGGCAGAGGCGGCGCGCATCGACGGCGCCGGACCATTACGTTTCTTTAAAGATGTACTCTGGCCCTTATCGCGCACCAATGTGATTGCACTTTTTGTCATCATGTTTATTTATGGCTGGAACCAATATTTATGGCCTTTGTTAATCTCTACCGAACAAGGTATGTATCCGATCGGTATTGGTATTAAACAGATGATCGCTGGTGGCGACGCTGCGGTGGAATGGAATCTGGTCATGGCGACTTTATTACTGGCGATGTTGCCACCGGGATTGCTGATCGTGATCATGCAAAAATGGTTTGTCAAAGGCTTGGTTGATTCTGAGAAGTAAGCGCAATTCAGCTACAACTCAGCTATAACTTAGCTGCAACTCCGCTAAAGACTGCGCCACCGACTGTCTGTACGCAAAGCAAAGATTGCTATTCACCACACTCTCTCAAAACGGGATAAAAGAATCATCATGGCTCAAGTCCATTTAAAGATTGTCAAAAAAACCTATGGCAAGGCTGATAAGGCCGTTGATGTGATTCATGGTGTGTCGATGGATATTGCTGATGGCGAATTCATTGTCATTGTCGGCCCATCAGGCTGCGGTAAATCGACTTTATTGCGCATGGTCGCCGGCTTAGAAGAGATTACTTCTGGCGAGGTAGTGATTGGGGATCGCGTCGTTAATCAGCTTGAACCCAAAGATAGAGATATCGCGATGGTGTTCCAAAACTATGCCCTGTATCCGCATATGACGGTGTACCAAAACATGGCGTATGGCTTGAAGATACGTCGGTTTTCTAAAGACGATATTGAGTTGCGGGTACAAAAGGCAGCAAAGATTTTGGAGCTGGGTGAGCTATTGCAACGCACGCCGCGCCAGCTCTCTGGTGGCCAGCGTCAGCGCGTCGCTATGGGACGTGCAATTGTGCGTGAGCCAGCTGTTTTTTTATTCGATGAACCCTTATCCAATCTGGATGCCAAGCTAAGGGTACAGATGCGCTTAGAAATCCAAAAACTCCATCGTACCTTAGGCACAACCAGTTTATATGTCACGCATGATCAGGTCGAAGCAATGACTTTGGGGCAGCGCATGATAGTGATGAATGCTGGCAAGGCAGAGCAGATCGGCACGCCAGCCGAGGTTTATAGTAAACCGGCAACGACCTTTGTCGCTAGTTTTATCGGCTCGCCACCGATGAATTTATTGCGCGGCAAAGTTAGTGCGGATGGGCGGCAAATACAATTCGGTCAAGCCAGTGTCAATTTGCCAGTCTTGAAGTCAATTGCTGATCAGATCGTCAATCACGATCTGATCATGGGTGTACGTCCAGAGCATTTATTGATAGGCATGCCCGGTTTGCCGCTAGAAGTAGAACTGGTGGAATCCTTAGGCGCGGATTTGCTGGTACATGGCAATTGTGCCGGACAAGCGGTGGTGATTCGTACACCGACGGGGACGCCGGTAGAGGCGGGGCAGCGCACGACGGCAGGTTTTACCGCCGATGTACTGCATTGGTTTGATCCAGTAACGAATCAGCGCCTGAGTTAGTCTTAACTTATTAGGCTTAACTTATTAGGCTTAACTGAGTTGGCATCACTGATTAAACTTATTCGGTGAGTCTTAATCATTTAAGCGTAAATTGATAGCTTCAGTATGTGGTACTTGTTTGAGAACTTAAGTCAAAACTACGAATTTACGCTTCGGCTTTTCATCGATATTTTTGTCTTTGATGATCGCAGCAGCGGCAGCGTCCACACCGGGTATTTGATGGATTCCGGTCTGGCTAGTTTGTCGCTTCGCTCCTATTACCATCCCAGAAAAAAAAGCGATTGTGATCAACACACCGATGGCAACAACAGTGGCAACAGCGCTGGTAGCGAGAGAATATTTGGGCACGGTATTCATCTGAGGATTCCTCCATTTTTACTCGTCAGATGAGAGGTTGGCGATGTCGCCCACCTCTCATCTATGACATCTTTAATGACTCATGAAGACTGCAGATTTAGAACTTGTAACCTACGCCGAGTGAGAACATATTGACCGCGCCTGTGTGGTCACTTTGGAGGCGATCGTAGTCGGCATTTAAGCTGATATTTTTAGTGAGCGAGTAACGCGCACCTACACCAACCAATGGGGCAAAGCGATGTTGGTCGGACTCCACGGCACCTACAGGCAGGAGGTAATTCGTAGAACTAGATTTGTCGTCGGTATAAGCGACACCTAAACGGCCATTTACAGAAAAATCATTGAAGTTGGCTTGCAACACATAAGACGCTCCCAGTCCCTTAGTGCTGGTTGATCTTCTCAGACTAGAAAAGGTTTCAGTAGCGCTACCTACTTTGTAATACATCAGCTCAACACCTTGAGACACATTCACGCCCTCAAACAAAGATGGCGCTCCCATATAACCAGCGTAAATCTTACCGCTGGAGCTTGCTTTGTTATCGCAACTAACTGAGCCTAAGCAGTCGTGGTCGTATTTGGCTTGAGCTGCAATGTTGAGACCTGCATAAGCGCCTGCTTCTGTTGTGGTTGCATCAGCGGCCATTGCGCTGGTGGCGGCTGTACCTAACAGTAAGCTGGCGATGCTGGCGAAAAAAATGGATTTTGCTTTGAACATGATTGCCTCGATAAATGAGTTTTTAGAAGTTTCCTCTTGAGTTGCTATCGGTATATTCGCTATCGCATCTCAGTCGGTCTTACTCCAAGCAGGTCTCGCGATGTTTGTCTTAAAACTCTCTTAAAACAGTGATGCTTGACCTCGGAGCGCAGTGTTGCAAACATTTTCCTGACGTACTAGCTAATTGTGCGAAGATGCGAAGTACGATATCTTAGGTACTGTTCTGCGGTACTTTTCTAGTATTTTTGTTCTGTTTTGAACTTTATAAGACTGACGAAAAATTGTCCCGACACGGCGTCGCAACGCAGCCGGGTCGGTTTTGTGTGAGTCCTACTTTAAAGAAGACATTTATGAGTTCTCCCGAATTGGTGTTGCAGGTCTTACGCCATGAGCTGCGTGCAGCTGGCGTCACCTACAAAGTATTGGCTGAGCGTATAGGCATGAGCGAATCCAGTATGAAGCGGATGTTTGCGCAAAAAGATATGGCCTTGTCGCGTCTTGCTGCGATCTGTAAAGCGGCGGGGATTGCGCTAGAAGATGTGTTGCGTCAGGCCGCTGATGTGACGCCGCATTCTGATAATTTGACCTTGGCGCAAGAGAAATCCTTGATGTCCGATCCCAAATTATTACTGGTAGCGATCTGTTGTCTAGGACATTGGACGCTGGAGCAGATTGTAGAAACCTACAATCTTTCTGAATCGGAATGCATCTTGCAACTGGTGGCTCTGGATCGTCTGGAATTGATAGAACTACGACCGCATAACCGCTATCGCTTAAATGTCTCTAGCGCTTTTCATTGGCGGCCTGATGGCCCGGTACAGCAATATTTTCGGGAACATATTGTCAGCGATTTTTTTAATGGTCGCTTTGATGGACATGGTGAAACAGTGCTCTGCGTACCTGCCAGATTGTCTGTCGCCAGCGCGCAAGAAGTAGTACAAAAAATTCATCAGTTGGTGGCAGAAATGGCGCAATCACATCAAGATGATCGTCGTTTGCCAGCAGCGGCACGTGATGGTTTTACGTTGCTGTTGGGATTCCGCTCATGGGAATTTTCAGCATTGACAATGCTGCGACGTCAGGAAACTACCGAGCATGTACCCAATATCACCAAACCGGCCCGAGGAAAAGATACAAACTAGAGCTGTCACCATGAGTTGCACCCGCACCAAAATACAAGGGGCCAAAGCGGGTGTCCATTGCGATAAAAGCGCTACCTGCTCGTTTTAAATTACCAAAACGTAGTGGTTGTTCTGCCCCAAAACCGCCGCCTAATTCTGCCGAGAAGCCCAGTCGTATTGCACCACCCAACGTCGTTGGCATATTGCCTATGCGGCGTGCGATGACGGCGCGCCCTAGTAAAATCGTATTGCCGTCCAGCGAATCAGCCGTGGTACCAGACAAGCGTAAAAATCCC
Source organism: Undibacterium sp. RTI2.2 (assembly GCF_035018705.1). Taxonomy (NCBI): domain Bacteria; kingdom Pseudomonadati; phylum Pseudomonadota; class Betaproteobacteria; order Burkholderiales; family Oxalobacteraceae; genus Undibacterium; species Undibacterium sp. RTI2.2. The sequence goes on from NZ_JASJXN010000020.1 coordinate 71,712, forward strand.
CCCAATGAACTAGAGGCAAAGCCGCGTTGCGCATGCGACCATTCACCATACAGATGTCCCGCCCAATCACCGGTTTGGAACGCCGTCAGGCCTGTCAGTGATGATCGCGCCAAAGAAGATTCGCCTGTATCCTTGCTTGGCGAGCGCTCCCACAGTGCTGTTAATAAATTCCCCTGTGTCGGAAACGCCAGCGAGTCTAGCGTATCAATCCGTAGCTGAACAAATTGGGTAGTGTCGTAACTACGTGCACCAGGCGCATTCACATCTTCCGGCAAAATTACATTATATTTGCCAAAGCGGCGACTCAGTCCAATTTGAATATCACCCCAATTATCTAATTCGCGCCCCAGCACCAGACTACTGCTGGTAGTACGTGCGCTTACACGATAAATTTTGCGACCTTGCTGGAATAAATCGATACCAGATGCGCCAAACTCCAGCGACGGCGCCACATACCAGGGGGAGCCGGATGCCAGCGGTTGCCATAACTGTGTGCCAAACTGTCGCTGGCTACCGATTTTTGCCACGGTACGCAGTTCAGCACCGTAGCTATTGAGTGAGGAGGCAATATGCATAAAGCTCAGCGCAAATTGATTATCATCAGAAAAATCACTCGATAGTTCCAGTCCGACGCGCAGACGGTTGCGGCTAGAATTGGATTCAGTCGGTTTGATCACTACGCTACGCTGACCGTTATCGTCGGTGATTTCGGTCTCCACATTGTCGAGGTCGCCGCGACCATATAAGCGCGATGTTGCCTGACGAATCTGATCCGGAGTAAGCGATTGTCCCTCGCGCAGACCGGATTGCGTGACCAGAGCTTTGGGGTTGATATAGCCGTGACTTTCTACCTCAATTTTAGCGATAGGTAGGGCTTGGGTGACATCGTCCGGCGTGGCGGTGGCAGCCAGACGTTGCTGATCAAGCAGGGAATATTGTTCGGCACTCACGCTCAGATGTTGCAGACGCGGTGCCATTTTATTGGCAGCATCTTCTCCCGCTTTGATGGTTTTTTCGAACTGAGCGAAATCTAAAAAACTAATCCCCGATAAATCCGGTGCGATCAATACATCCTTGCTGCCCAATTCTTTAATCGAGCGTTGCACGTTTTGCTCGGTCAGAATTTGCAGCATCTGCTGCGCCACGCCGAAGGCACTACTGAGTTCGCTCTCTTTTGCCAGTGGAGTCCCGACATTGACTGCAATCACAATATCCGCCCCCATAGCGCGAGCCAGTTCGACCGGCAGATTACGCACCAGACCGCCGTCGACGACCAGCCTTTGATTCAGCCGCACCGGAGCGAAAACACCAGGTAACGCCAGCGATGCCCGCATGCTTAAAAATAACGGCGTATCGCTAAGCTCGACTAAATCCCCCGTCAATAAATCGGAGGCAACCGTGCGAAACGGTAAACCCAACTGGTTGATCGGACGGTCGCGCATACCTTGCGGTAACAAGCGGGTCAACGCTTGTTCCAGCGCAGCATTGCCTGCGGCGGCTGGCGGTAAAGATACGCCAGCTTTAGTGATGGCAAGCTCGATACGGGATGGCAGTAACTGATCTTCTTCTTTGCGCCGGAAATCCAGATCGTAGCGCGCTGGCCGGTCTGCCAGTACGCGGTCCCAGGCGGTTTCACGCACTAATTGTTCCAGCTCGCTGACCGATCGTCCCGCCGCATAGGCACCACCGACTACCGCACCCATGCTGGTACCAACCACAATATCCACCGGTACCCGTTGCGCCCGCAATGCGCGCAACACGCCAATATGCGCAAAGCCACGCGCGCCGCCACCGGATAAAACCAAGGCAACTTTGGGACGTGCAGGTATGGCGGGAATGCTGAGGGATAAATTTGTAGTTGCGGTCGTGTTCGTAGTTGCAGACGCCGCAGTGGTTTGTGCCAAGACTGCATGCGAGCCGGATGCCAGAGCAAAAGCAGTGCACAGCCAAAGCACAGTTGTCGAGGAACGATGGATGAAAGTAGCGACTACACGGGAGGGTGACATCATCAGTTTTACCTTTAGCAAATAACCTAGCGCAAGAATGCTGGGAGTATAGCGTCAGACCTAAGCTAAAACGAAGAACTGGCGGCGATCTGGTGTCAGTTTCGCTAGAAGCAAACGCAGTTCATTGGATTTTAGTCAGCTTGGGAATTAGAAAATGGATGACTTAGGGACTAGAGAAAATGTCTTTGTTCAGATTGAATGTTGATGTTCAAACGAGATGGGGCGTCAGTCAGGCTAAACCCACGCCGGAATGACATGCAAATGCAATACCCCACCAATACAACGCCATCAAAACCCAATCTGAACATAATCAAAATAATATACTCATGGTCAGTATATTTAATCGTCCAGAGAATCATTGGACAATAAGGCTAAAAACTGAAAAATAGTGGGGAGTATATGATAGGCTCCTCTATTTTATCGCTTATCGTTGCCTTTACTCTGGTTTGCATTGCGCTTCGGCCAGGCGTATTTTTTTTGCTGGATGTTGTACCGTTCCCTGATAGTCCAGCCAGCATTGCTGGTCACGCAATACCAGCTTAAATACATTGACGGGTTCGACTACGCGGCCTTGCATCAGTTGGCCTGACGAGTCATAACGCGGAGTGCGCGCGAAAACAAACTGGCTGCTGTTGATCAATGTATCGTCTGCTAAATTGACTACAGAGATATCCACGTTTAAGGAGCTTGCTACCATTTGTCGCAACTGCTGCTGCACGCTAGTTTGTGCTGCAGCCGCTGATGTTAGATGAGCCGGTACCTCGGCAGAGGCGTTGATGGCCTGGCACGCCACCAGCGATACGCCTGCCAGCAAGCCACAACTGGATTTGTTTAACAAACGGAAATTGTGGCGGCTGCTTTTCATTTTTTGCCTGCGGTGTAGATCGCGATTTCTTTTGATATCGGACGGACTAATAGCATTGGACTAGATAGAGCTTGTCCCGGCAATTGAACGCCGCTGCTGGCGGCAGGGCAGACACGGTTGTTGCGGTAGCTTAAGGCGGCTGCTAGTTGCCCTTCTGCTGGATCGCCGATGGCATGGGTGAAATCATCGGCAACGCTGCAAGTCGGCGGGATGCCGTCAGCATAGTCACCAAAGCCTTTGTTATTTACCCCTTTAAATTGAATCGCAAAATAAGTTGTGCCGCAATTCGGTGCCGGATTAAAACCGTAAGGCTTACCGCAAGTTTGTGCGCCGATGACATCTACTTCAATATCAATCCCTTGCAGACTGTTGATTACCGATTCGCTGGCGGAGCAAGTCCCGGCTGTGGTCAATACGCTGACTTTTTTCAGACCAAGATACGGTAAAGCTTGTCCCGATGTGGCCGAAAATCCCTGCGTAGTGGAATAAAACGGCGTCGGTGTCCCTGGTAAGTATTTATCGTTAAATTGAGTTTGCTCAAAGGTTTTACCTGCGGTGGCGGTCGGGCCTGCAATCATATAAGCCAGTTCGCTGGCGATGTTTAAGTAGCCGCCGCCGTTATAGCGCAAGTCCAGCACCAGGTCGGTGATGCCCGCAGACTTAAGTTGATTGATTGCATTGATCAACTGCAATTCTGATACGGCATTATGGCTGTTGAAGGTCAGATAGCCAACATTGCCAGTCGCGGTGGCGATGGTTTTAACGTTCTGCACGGGCGTGGTCGTGACATTGCTGGCAGCAAGACTGACGCCGATATTACTACCGGCACGCGTGACCACGAATTGATGTGTTTCACCCGCGGTTGCCGGGAATAAGCCAGCATTTAATGCGGCCACGCTGGCACTGTCTGAGCTGTTCAAAAAGTCGACATTGTCGACGGAGAATAATTGATCGCCACGACGCAAGCCCGCATTGGCCGATGGTGAGCCTGACTCTACATAAGTAATAACCCATTTGCGTGGCTTAGTACCGCTAGGACTGGTTGCCCAATTGATGCCATAACCCAGTTCTACGCTTTGCTGAATTAACGTATCCCATTCTGCGGACGTATAAGTAAAATGGAACTGATCTTTAGGTTTGCCGGAAGCGGTAATTGCATTAGTTTTAAGGTCATTAAAATAAGTAATCGCTGAACTGTAATTGTCTGGATTGAGCGTCGTTGGTACTTCTTTATACCAAAGATAAGTTTCATCAATCCAGGAGCGCAGCCAGGTTTTTTCGTTGGCGAGCGTTCCTTGTTTGTCGGGGTAGGGCGTGTTGCCATTCAAAGGATCCAAGCCAGTGCGAGGTGATTGGCATAGGTTCTGAACGGTACTTGAGGCAACCAGTGTGGTCGAGCCCGTTACGGGCGCTGGCGGGGTCGTCGTCGCGGAACCGCCGCCACCGCCACCACAGGCAGATAACACGGAAGACACAACAAGAGTGAGAGCAAATAGATGGCGTGATTTCGTCAGCATAAAATATCAGATCAGGAGGGCTAGTATGGTCGTGGACAATCTCAGATGAGCTCTGGTGACAAAAGATCACCAGATAATTCAGATGACATCTTGCCCGATTCTTCTGCCGAAAAACATCCCGGTTACAAATATTTATACATCGATGATCCCGGCTTCTGAATCATGGCGGTATCGTCAGATTTAACCGCCTGTATCATCGACATTGACCAACGAGTTGAGGACGTGATCGCGCCAGACGCCGTTGATTTTAAGATAGGATTTGGCGAGACCTTCTCGCGCAAAATCGAGCCGTTGTAACAGCGCGGCGCTACGGATGTTTTCGGGAACATGGTTTGCCATGATTCGGTGCAATCCTTGCTGCTGAAACATGTGCTGTATGCCCGCTTGCACCGCCTCCAGCATATAGCCCTTTCCCTCTGCCTCAGCGTCGATCGCATAGCCCAAGTGACATGCCTGAAAGACGCCACGCACGATATTGCTAAAGTTACAGGTGCCAATGAGTTGCGGCGAATTTTGTAGAAAAACGGCCAGCGCCAGTGACTGGCCTGCCTCTATATTTAAACAACTGCTAATCAAACGTTGCCGGCACTGTTCCAATGTAAAAAAACTGTCGTCACGCACGGGCTCCCATGCAGCTAAATGCAATCGGTTTTTGATTAGATAGGCTTGTAATAGCGGCGCGTCCTCGGGATTCAGTACGCGTAATTGCAAGCGGGACGTCGTGATTTGAGTGGTCAGCATGGTCATCGGTCGTCTTCAAACTAAGGCTTATAAAAACTTGAGTCCGGCAATGCCTGCGATGATCAGCCCCATGCACATCAGTCGAGTGACTGTGGCTGCATCGCCAAATAAAATAATGCCCATGATTACGGTACCGACTGCGCCTATGCCAGTCCAGACCGCATAAGCAGTGCCGACTGGCAGCGTTTTCATCGCCAGAGAAAGCAGCCAGACGCTCGCAGCCATCGCAGTCACTGTGCCGACCGAGGGCCAAAGGCGCGAGAAGTTATCGGTATATTTGAGGCCGATAGCCCAGACGACTTCGAGCAAACCCGCAATAAATAAAATGAACCAAGCCATAGTTAGTATGAAGAGTTGATTGGAGTTTTAATGATATTGCAGCGCTGGTGGCGACATTGCAAGGTCGCAGCGAACCGCAAGCCAATGATAAAAAAGAACGGAAAGCGAGCGTATGCCCGGCGGAATATCAGAAAGCTAGGCTAGGTATTATTGCGCGCTCGCCGCTTCGTCCAGCATCCTGACACCTGGCAAGTCGCAGGCCAATACCGCTTGGCGAATCGCTTCAATTGCCGCTTGACGGGTAAAGCTTTTGCGCCATGCAATGACAACGCGTCGCTCGGGAACCGGATCACTAAATGGCAGATAGCGCAGCATGCCATCTTTGGTTTCCAGATCAGGTACCGAGGCCATCGGCAAGACAGTGATGCCAATGCCAGAGGCGACCATATGACGTATGGTTTCTAGCGACGAGCCTTCAAAACTGCGGGCAATTCCGTCGCCAGCAGTAGAGAATCGCGACATTTCAGGACAGACTTCCAGCACTTGATCGCGGAAGCAATGACCGTTGCCTAGCAACAGCATGGTTTCGGATTTAAGTTCTGCAGTGGAGACTTCAGTGCGATCCGCCCAGATATGATCACGCGGTGTTGCGACTACAAATGGCTCGTCATACAGGGCTTGCACCATCATGCGTTGATCGGGCAAGGGCAATGCCATGATGGCGGCATCCAGTTCACCCTGACGCAATAGCTCCATCAATTTAACAGTGAAATTTTCTTGCAGCACCAAGGGCATTTGCGGTACTTGCTTGATCATCGTTTTGACCAGCGTTGGTAACAAGTAAGGGCCTACTGTGTAAATCACACCAAGGCGGAAAGGACCTGCCAACGGATCTTTGTTTTGTTTCGCGATTTCTTTAATAGCGGCGGTTTGTTCTAACACCCGTTCAGCTTGTGCCACGATTTGTGCACCAAGCGGCGTGGTAGAAACTTCGGTGCCACCACGCTCAAAAATGGTAACACCCAGTTCTTCTTCGAGTTTTTTGATGGCAACTGACAAGGTCGGCTGCGCGACAAAACAGGCTTCAGCCGCGTGACCAAAGTGCTTTTGGCGGGCGACTGCGACGATGTATTTTAATTCTGTGAGTGTCATGGCGCGGGGTCTATTAGCAATCTATTAGCAACTAAGTCGGGAGCGCGAATGAGTCTAAACGGGTACAGGGCTAGGCGCAAAGAGAGCAATAGTGCAAGCACTATAAGCGATTTGCAACAACGCCATGTACCCGGTTAGGCCATTCCCGAAGGGTTCAGTCCAAAGCGCACGATGAACCGCGTTGCATCTCTTGCTGAGGCTCCAGCCTCAGCAAGAGATGCGCCTTGCCATCCTGCGCTTTGGGCTGAACGCATCTCCCAATTTAGTTGCTATTAGACCCCAGTGTGGCACAGACTTTTGCCAGCGTCAGCAAGTGCTTATCTTTGTTGTCGATGAAAAGATGGAAATGAGGGGAGTATTTTTAATTGTCTATATTTTTATTGGACAATTAGGCATTATTCTGCCATACAGATGGGGAGTATAAATTTTTTCTACTTGTGTAAAAGGCAAAAAAATCTGTGGTTTTGGTGTGTATTTGCAAGTGATACGGCGGTATCGACAGAAAAATGTTGCCTCGAGTCTTGCATCATTCACGCAGCACTTTTCCATCGTTGGACATTTATAGATCTGCTATGCCATTTTACTCATGGCACGCGTCAGTTCATGATGTCCTTGCGCGGTACCACTTTCCGGCACGATCTCGCCATCACGATTTTTGATATCGGCCAGTTGTGCCGCCAGACGCTCTGGTGCGTCGTCGCCGCGACCGATCCAGGCACCTTGTGTCATGGTGATATGAGCTGCTTCAAAGCTGCCAGCACCGGCACATAAAATCGTGCGCGTTGGTGCGCTGTCTGCTGCCAATACCAGCATCGCCGGCACAACATCAGACGGTTGCAGTGCTTGCAGCATGGCTTCAGGGAACAGGCTTTCTGTCATGCGGGTTGCTGCAGTTGGTGCCAGACTATTTACTCGGATGTCGTTTTTCGCACCTTCCAGCGACAGGGTTTGCATCAAGCCAACCAGTGCCAGTTTGGCGGCGCTGTAATTGGATTGTCCAAAATTGCCGTACAAACCCGAGGAGGATGTGGTCATCACGATACGACCATATTTCTGTTCAGTCATGATCGGCCAAACCGCTTTGCAGCAGTTGACTGCTCCCATCAGATGCACATCCATCACCAGTTTAAAATCGTCCAGCTCCATTTTGGCAAAACTCTTATCGCGCAAGATCCCTGCGTTATTGATCAGGATGTCGACCCGACCCCAGGTATCCATCGCCTGTTTGACCATCGCTTGTACGGCGACAAAGTCCGTGACGGACGCGCCATTGGCAATCGCCTCGCCACCGGCTTTAGTGATTTCTTCCACCACGGCTAAAGCCGCAGCAGACGATCCGCCAGAGCCATCACGCGCGCCGCCTAAATCGTTGACGACGACTTTGGCGCCACGTTTGGCCAGCGCCAACGCATGCTCACGTCCGAGTCCACCACCTGCACCAGTTACGATAGCCACACGGCCTTTAAAATCGATCGTCATTGTTTTGCCTTTAAGAATAAGGGAATAAAAATACAGAACTTGAAAAAAGTACGACTATTCTATTTTAATTCGCAGGCTTAATACATAAGACTGATGCAAAAGAGAACAACAGCGGATGATTGCCCATCCTCGAGTTCACTTGGCTAATTTTTTCTGCATCATAATCGCACCGCCCATAGCAGGGTCAAGTTCATACCCAGCGAAACCGATATCCTGATAAATACCCTTAGCCAGATGGTTGCCTTCTAATACTTCGAGTGTGATTTTGCAGCAGTGCAGTTCTTTGGCGATGTTTTCAATATGAGCGAGGATTTTTTTAGCAATCCCCATACCTCGATAATCCGGCAGCACAGCGATGTCATGAATATTGAGCAGTGGCTTGCAGGCGAAGGTGGAGAAACCCTCAATGCAGATACTAAAGCCTGCTGGTTGATCATCAACATAGGCCAGAATCGCTCGGATCGTGCTCCGTTTTTGTAATTCTTGGATGAGGTTATTCTGAGTATATACAGATAGAGGTTCGCCGCCGCCCATGGGATCCAGGGCATAGCTGTTGAGTAACATGACGAGGTCACCAGCGTGCTGTGGATTATTCAGATCGGCATTAATAATTGTGAGCATAGTCGTTGTCTTTTTGATGATGATTGAATGATGTTGTTGAGGACTTGCGTCTTTGGAGTGTGACTGAGAATGCCCGACGCGGAACAGGTCAGCGTTATACCCGTAAAAATTCTTCCTTGTATCCCAGCCAGCGCTGCAAATGCGCTTCTACGGTAGGTACATCGGTGGCAAGCAATTGAACTGCCAATTCACGCGCCTTATCGACCAGCCATTGATCCGTCTCCAGGTTGGCAAAACGCAGCATCGCCTCGCCCGACTGTCTGGCACCGAGAAATTCGCCGGGACCACGTAATTCTAAATCTTTACGCGCGATTTCAAAGCCATCGGTACTTTCGCGCATGGTCATCAGTCGTTGTTTGGCTGTGCCACCCAGCGGGCCCAGATACAGTAGCAGGCAAACACTGGCGGCAGCGCCGCGCCCAACCCGACCGCGCAACTGGTGTAATTGCGATAGGCCAAAACGTTCTGCATGTTCTATCACCATCAGGCTGGCATTGGGGACATCGACACCGACTTCAATCACCGTCGTCGCAACCAGTACTTGCACCTCGTTGCGGGTGAAGGCATCCATCACGGATTGCTTTTCTAATTGCTTAAGACGTCCATGCACCAGACCTACGCGCAAGTCAGGCAGTGCTGCGCTGAGCATGGCGTGGGTGTCGGTTGCAGTTTGTAGTTGCAAGGTTTCTGATTCTTCAATCAGCGGACAAACCCAGTAAACCTGTTTGCCGTCTTGTGCCGCAGCATGCACTCTTTCTATCACTTCGTCACGACGGTTTTGGTCCACGACGCGGGTGACGATAGGAGTGCGACCTGGCGGTAATTCATCAATCACCGATACTTCTAAATCAGCATAGTAAGTCATCGCCAAGGTACGCGGGATCGGCGTGGCCGACATCATCAATTGGTGCGGGACTTTGCCTGCCTCGCCTTTATTGCGTAACGTTAACCGCTGTGCCACGCCAAAGCGGTGCTGCTCATCGACAATCACCAATCCAAGTTTGGAAAACTGTACCGCATCCTGAATCAGCGCATGCGTGCCGATCACTAATTGTGCCTCGCCGGAAGCGATCAGGGCTTGTGCTTTTTCTTTATCTTTCTTTTTCAGACTACCGGTGAGCCAGGCAGTTTTGACGCCTAGCGGTTCTAGCCAGGCGGCGATTTTTCTGAAATGTTGGTCTGCCAATATCTCCGTCGGTGCCATCAAAGCAGCTTGATAACCGCTGTCAATCGCTTGCGCTGCTGCGAGTGCGGCGACGATGGTTTTCCCACTGCCTACATCGCCTTGCAACAAACGCTGCATCGGATAAGCTTGTTTTAAGTCGGAGCGAATTTCTGCGAGCACGCGCTCTTGCGCACCGGTCAATGTGAACGGCAGCGTCATCACGAACGCATTGCATAATTCACCGACCGTAGGTAATACCGTCGCACCTTTAGAGCGACGTGCCAGCTGGGCGCGTTTCAGCGAAAGTTGTTGCGCCAACAGTTCATCAAACTTCATACGCTGCCAGGCAGGATGCTCGCGCTCGATCAGGCTGTGCTGGTCGACATCGGGCGGTGGATTGTGTAGCAGACGTACCGAGCTCTCAAAGCTCTCTAAATACAATTCCCTTAACAGTGCGGGTGCCAGAGTATCTTGCCACTCCACCTTGGATAGAGCCGTCGCTATCCGTTTGCGCAGCATAGTTTGCGACACGCCTTCACCTGCCGGATACACCGGTGTCAACGCCGTTGGTAAGGGGGCACCTTCATTTACCATTTTGTAGGCGGGATGTACCATCTCAGCACCAAAAAATCCATGGCGCAATTCGCCACGTGCCCGAACCCGCATGCCGACCGCCATTTGTGAGATCTGGCTACCGTAAAAATTTAAAAAGCGCAGCACCACTTGCGATGTGTCATCGGCGATAGTCACAACCAGTTGCCGTCTTGGCCGGTATTGCACATCACAGGCGGTTACTAAACCTTCCACCTGCACCATACTGCCACCCCGGAAACCCGCATCGCGCATGGCGGTGACTTCGGTTTCATCCTCATAGCGCATGGGCAAATGCAGCACAAAATCCATCTCAGACCGCAAACCTAGCTTGGCAAACTTATCCTCCAACTTATTGGCAGGCGTTTTTGCTGGCGCTGCTTGTTTGGGAGGCTTGGTTACTTTCGCTGCTTTTATTATTGGGGCAGGGGGCATAGGGTAAAATGCTCGGTTTTGCAGTTGGCGGTTGGGCTGAGATCACAAGTTGTCTGGCGCCATTCTACTGTTTTTTTATACAGTGTCTAGCAGCTTTTTTTGCAAGCGCACTATTTCGCTAATTAAGTGGTCTACTAAGTGGCTTGTATTGCTGTTGGTATCGTTTAACTAGATTGTCTAGATTGTCTTTAATGCCCAAAAGAGAGTCTCTTAATCTCTTTTTCAATTAAAGATCAAGTCTATGCATGCCATTCTTGCCAATTTGGATGTCCAATGATTCTGAGCCTCGCAGGCCAATATCATGCCAGAAGCCGCAGAATCATTGGACATCCTGGTTTCATTTTATTATTAATTTTTTAGAAGCACCATTTCTCCATGTACTCTTTAAGTGATTTTGATTTTGATTTGCCAGAAAACCTGATCGCGCAGACGGCCTTGCCGGATCGTTCTGCCTCGCGCTTGTTGCATGTTGATGGTGATGTATTGGTGGATCGCCATTTTGCTGACATCGTCGATCAATTATCTGCGGGTGATTTGCTGGTATTTAATGATACCCGCGTACTAAAAGCACGCTTCCACGGGGTAAAAGAAACCGGCGGTAAGGTTGAGATGCTGGTGGAGCGTGTGGTCAGCAATACGGCCGACGAGCATATCGTTCATGTGCAACTGCGTGCCTCCAAATCACCGCATGCTGGCGCCAAAATCCGCTTGGCAGATGCGTTTGATGTCGTCGTCGGTGAGCGTGCGGGAGAATTTTTTACTCTGCATTTCCCGGGTGATGTGTTTGAGCTGATTGAGCAATACGGTCGTTTGCCGTTGCCGCCCTACATCAATCATGAAGCTGACGATTTTGATGAGCACCGTTACCAAACGGTGTATTCACGTGTGCCTGGCGCAGTGGCCGCGCCTACCGCCGGCTTGCATTTTGATCAGGCCTTACTAGATGCGTGCAGCGCCAAAGGTATTAACTTTGCGTATGTGACTTTGCACGTCGGCGCCGGGACTTTTCAGCCAGTACGTACCGAGGTGCTAGCCAACCACGCAATGCATAGTGAGTGGTACACCGTGCCGCAAGCGACGGTTGATGCAATATGCGCTACTAAAGCGGCGGGTAAAGCTGTCGTCGCAGTGGGTACCACCAGCATGCGTGCATTGGAGTCCGCGTCGCAAACGGGCACTTTGCAGGCCGGTAGCGATGACACTAATTTGTTTATCACGCCAGGTTATGTGTTCAAAACAGTAGACAGGCTTATCACGAATTTCCATTTGCCAAAATCAACCTTGCTGATGCTGGTATCTGCGTTTGCAGGCTATGATCGTATTCGTGCCACCTACGCTCATGCGATTGCCAACGAGTATCGGTTTTTTAGTTATGGTGATGCGATGTTGCTGACTAATACCTCTGATCAGTAATAAGATAGTTTACACATAGCGGCATCTAAATTACACCCAGGTCTCCGGTGCGCACGGCGCACCTTACAAATGTTTTATATACAGGTCGGTAAATCCTTATGCTCGAATTTCAATTAATTAAAAAAGACAAAACCACCGCCGCCCGTCGCGGTCGTGTGACTGTCAACCACGGAGTGATCGAAACACCGATATTTATGCCGGTCGGTACTTACGGTTCGGTCAAGGCGATGTCGCCGTTGGAACTGAAAGAAATCGATGCTCATATCATTCTGGGTAATACTTTCCATCTATGGCTGCGTCCTGGTTTGAGTGTTATCAATAAGTTTGGCGGTCTGCATGACTTTATGGGCTGGGATAAACCGATTTTGACCGACTCCGGCGGCTTTCAGGTGTTCTCGCTTGGGGCGATGCGTAAGATCACGGAAGAGGGTGTAAAGTTTGCGTCACCAATCAGTGGCGAGCGCTTATTTTTATCGCCGGAAATCTCCATGCAAATTCAGTGCGCACTCAATTCCGATATCGTGATGCAGTTTGATGAATGCACACCGTATGAGATCGATGGCCGCCCGGCGACAGTAGAAGAAGCCGCCAAGTCCATGCGCATGTCCTTGCGCTGGGCACAGCGGTCAAAAAATGAGTTTGATCAGGGTGGAAATCCCAATGCTCTCTTCGGCATCGTGCAGGGCGGTATGTTTGAACATCTGCGAGACGAATCGTTGGCGGCCCTAAATGAATTTAATTTTGATGGTATTGCCATCGGTGGCTTATCCGTTGGCGAGCCAAAAGAAGACATGTTGCGCGTCCTGGCACATGTTGGCCCGCGCTTGCCAGAGAACAAACCGCATTATCTGATGGGCGTCGGCACACCAGAAGATCTGGTCGCCGGTGTGGCAAACGGTATCGATATGTTCGACTGCGTCATGCCAACCCGCAATGCACGTAATGGCTGGATTTTTACCCGCTATGGCGACATCAAAATCAAGAACGCCCGCTACAAAGAAGAGAAAGCACCGCTGGACGACACCTGTTCTTGCTATGCCTGCAAAAACTTCTCCCGCGCTTATTTGCATCACCTGCACCGCACAGGCGAAATCCTGGGTGCCCGTCTCAATACTATCCACAATTTGCATTACTACCTGGAACTGATGAAGGGCATACGTCAGTCATTAGATGACGAACGTTTTCCAGAGTTTGTTGCGCAGTTCCATGCAGATCGTGCGCGCGGGGTTTGAGTCAATTCTATCAATTTAGGATTAGTGTGTTCCGATAACTTATCTCTTCATTTTTTAAAAACAGACGTATGACGTTCAAACAATGGATTGCTCTTAGCCTGGCTTGTCTGGTCTTTTCGAATAGCGCCTATGCCGACACCAATAGCAGCGTTGCTGAGGGTGCAGAGAAAACTAAGGGCTTTCTATGGGAGATAAAGTCCGGTACCAAGACCGGATATTTATTTGGTTCCATCCATCTGGCCAAGCCCGATTTCTATCCGATGTCGCCAGCAGTCGAGACGGCGTATAAAAATGCAAAAATACTTGCAGTGGAAACTGATGTCACCGACATGGCTGCGCTCAAAAAAGTCATGCCTTTAACCATGTATGTCGCTCCAGACAAGCTGGAAAAACATTTGTCTGCGCAGACCTGGGCACAGTTATCTACTAGCTTTGGTCCGGCGGCAGAACAGATGCAACAACTTAAGCCGGGCGTCGTTGCAACTGGCTTAATGATCGGCATGATGACAAGCACTGGCTACACCCCAGATGCAGGGATTGATTTGCATTTTTTAAAGCGAGCCAAAGCGGACGGTAAGTCTGTCTACCAACTGGAGACACTGGCTTTTCAAATGAAAGTATTGACTGACTTCAGCGATGCTGAGAGCGATGAAATGTTGTCCTATACGATTGCGAGTATGAAGGATGGCGACGCGATGAGGGATTCCGAAGCAATGGTGGCCGCCTGGAAAAGTGGTGACTTGCCTGCCTTAGAGAAAATCATGCAGTCATCCGCAGATAAAGACGCCAGCACCGCTAAGCTCATGAAGCGGTTGCTGGATGATCGCAATATCGGCATGAGCGACAAAGTGATTAAGCTTGTCAACGGCAATAAGCCGGTACTGATCGTCGTCGGCGCTGGTCATATGGTGGGCAAGAACAGCATTTTGGATTTATTGCAACAACGGGGTTTGCAGATACGCCGGGTGCAATAATTCAGTCAGTTCAATGCGTAATGGTTCGCTCTGATTTCGTTAATCGATGAATATACTCCCCATTTATTTTTAGAAATATGCCTTATTGTCCAATGATTATATGGACATCTTAAATATACACGATAGGAGTATATTTATTATTTTGTAGCGTAAGTTCAAGAATAATTGCCTGTATCTGAATTATTCGCCGCTGATTGAGCATGACGTTTATCAGTGCCTAGATTTATTTGCTGCTATTTAAGCTTAACCCTGACTTTAATCCCCAACATCAAGCGACTAAATCACGGTAAGCCGCTGCTCCAATGCTAGAATGTGGCGCTTTGTGATTGATGGCGAGCTCTTTAGGTGTGCTCTTTTATTTGGTGGTTTTGGCACCATTTGAGACGCTTATGCTGATTCATTTCCAATTTTATTGTCTTGCAGATAATTATTAAAATCTTACTGGAGTCTTAACGTGTTTATTTCCAATGCTTATGCGCAATCTTCCATTTTTAGTGGTGGCGGTGATTTGATGAGTTTCCTGCCCATCATTTTGATGTTTGTGGTGCTGTATTTTTTGATGATACGTCCGCAAATGAAGCGTCAAAAAGAACAAAAATCGATGATGGACGCTTTGGCGAAAAATGATGAAGTGGTCACAGCTGGCGGCGTGTTAGGCAAAGTGGTTAAAGTCACTGAGGCTTATGTCACGATAGAAATCGCTAACGGCACTGAAGTTGTTGTGCAAAAAGTGGCTATCACTATGTTGTTGCCTAAAGGCACGATCAAAGCGATCTGATACTGTGATTCAACGCAGCCCTGGATTTTATGGCTGCGTTGCACATTCAGCCCAGTATTTAATTTAATCTGAACCGATATGAATCGCTATCCCCTCTGGAAATATCTTCTGATCATCGTCGCGCTAGTATTTGGCGCGCTGTACACAGTCCCCAATTTTTTTGGCAAGTCCCCGGCAATTCAAATCAATAGCGCTCGCGCAACTGTCAAAGTTGAGAGCGATATGTTGGGTCGCGTTGAGCAAGCGCTGAAAGCGCAGGACCTTACCGCAACTAGTTTGTCTTACGAGAATAACGGCACTCAAGGCTCTGTCCGTGCTCGTTTTAAGGATGCCGATATCCAGTTCAAAGCGAAGGCCGCATTAGAAAAAGCCTTGAATACTGATCCTGCCGATCCTTTGTATAGCATTAGCTTCAATCTGCTGAATGACACGCCAAAATGGCTGCAAAGTTTGCATGCTTTGCCGATGTCGCTGGGGCTGGATTTGCAAGGCGGTGTCCATTTCTTGATGCAAGTCGATACCAAAGCATTATTAAATACCCGCTTACAAGGTCTGCAATCTACAGTGCGCAGCGTACTGCGGGATAAAGAAGTTCGCCACTCGGGTATTTCTCGTGACGGTCAGCAAATTACCGTGAAGTTCCGTGATGCCGATACCTTAGGTAAGGCGAAAAATGTTTTGTCTAGTCAGATCAACGATGTGCAGATGACTGATGTCAAAAACGCAGATAACACCGAGCTGAGCTTGCTGATCACTTTGAAGCCAGAGGCCTTGAAGGCAGCGGTGACAGAAGGCGTTAAACAAAACATTATTGCTTTGTCTAAACGGGTGAATGAACTTGGCGTTGCGGAGCCGATTATTCAGCAGCAAGGCGCTGATCGCATCGTGGTGGAATTACCAGGCGTGCAGGATGTCAACCGCGCGAAAGATATTATTGGACGCCAGGCTACATTAGAAGTGCGTCTGGTAGATGAAAGTGTAATTGGTCTGGTGGATGAAAATACTGCAGTTCCATTTGGTTCTGAATTATTTAAAGTTGGTCGTGGTGCACCTGCAATTTTGTATAAGGACCCTGTGATTACTGGTGATTATATTTCTGGTGCTTCTGCCAGTTTTGATCAGCATCAACAACCGTCTGTCAGTATCGATTTGAATGGCGATGGTGGTCGCAAAATGCGTGAAGGTACGCGCGGTAAGATCGGCAAAAAAATGGCGATCGTCTTGTTTGAAAAAGGTAAGGGCGAGTTGCTGACAGTAGCCACTATTCAGGATGAGTTGGGTTCCCGCTTCAATATTACTGGCATGGGTTCTACCGCCGCTTCAAGTGACTTGGCGTTGTTGTTGCGTGCTGGTTCGCTGGCTGCTCCAATGGACTTTATTGAGGAAAGCACGATAGGTCCGCAATTAGGTGCAGATAATATCCAAAAGGGATTTAACTCTACGCTGTATGGCTTTATCGCAATTGCCGTTTTCATGATCGCTTACTACATGCTGTTTGGTGTATTCAGTGTGATGGCCCTGTCCGTCAACTTATTATTACTGGTAGCGATTCTCTCCTTGTTACAGGCCACATTGACTCTACCTGGTATGGCGGCGATTGCGCTGGCACTGGGTATGGCGATTGACGCCAACGTCTTGATTAACGAGCGTATCCGTGAAGAGCTGCGTGCTGGTAATACACCTCAAGCTGCGATCTCGATTGGTTTTGACCGTGCCTGGGCGACAATTCTAGATTCCAACGTGACGACTTTGATTGTTGGTTTGGCGCTGCTGATTTTTGGATCGGGTCCGATTAAAGCGTTTGCGATTGTGCATTGTCTGGGGATTGCAACGTCGATGTTCTCAGCCGTGTTTGTCTCGCGTGGTGTGGTCAATCTGTGGTACGGACGTAAGAAGAAATTAACTTCTCTTGCGATCGGACAGATTTGGAAACCTGCAGACTAATCAATACCGCCGACACAATAAGAATTTAGGGATTTATCATGGAATTATTCCGTATTAAAAAAGACATTCCTTTCATGCGCAATGCGCTGATATTTAATGTCATTTCTGCTTTGACTTTTGTCGCAGCTGTATTTTTCTTGCTGCATAAAAATTTGAATTTTTCAGTTGAATTTACTGGCGGTACCGTTATGGAGGTGATGTATTCCAAGGCCGCCAATGTCGATGAGGTCCGTAAGACCGTTGACAGCACTGGTTATCTGGATGCCCCGGTGCAGACTTTCGGCCAGGCGCAAACGATCGTAGTTCGTTTGCCTTTGCCAAAGAATGAAACTTTAGCTCAGCAAACAGATAAGGTATTTGGTGCTTTAAAAGCGCATGATGCTGATGTTAAGTTGCAACGAGTTGAGTTGGTTGGCGCGCAAGTTGGTGATGAGTTGGCGCATGATGGTTTGATGGCCCTGCTATTTGTTATTTTGGGCGTAGTCGCGTATCTGGCGATTCGTTTTGAATGGAAATTTGCGGTCGCCGCGATTATCGCCAACTTGCATGACGTGGTGATTATTTTGGGCTTCTTCGCCTTCTTCCAATGGGAATTTAATCTCTCTGTCTTGGCTGCGGTATTGGCTGTGTTGGGTTATTCGGTGAATGAATCAGTGGTTATTTTTGATCGTATTCGTGAGAATTTCCGTAAGCAACGTAAGATGTCGGTTACAGAAGTGATTGATAATGCGATCACCAGCACGATCTCCCGCACCATTATTACGCACGGCTGTACGCAAATGATGGTGTTGTCCATGCTCTTCATCGGTGGCACGACGTTGCACTATTTTGCCATTGCATTAACGATTGGTATTTGTTTCGGTATTTACTCTTCTGTGTTTGTTGCAGCGGCGATTGCGATGTGGCTGGGGGTTAAACGTGAAGACTTGATTAAGCCGATCAAAGAGAAAGACGACACAGACGGCGCAGTAGTCTGATGAACCGCGTTGCTTGTAACGAAAAGTATTAAATAGTAAAGCCAGCTCTTGAGCTGGCTTTTTCTTTGATAGCATTACCATCTTTAAAATTTGGTCAAATTGTTTCAATTTTTCATGTGATAAAAATAGTAAACGCTGATGAATTGATGAAAGCAATTTTGCACTAAATGTACTGAATGTACGAACCCACTAGACCCATAGACTAATTAATTAATCAATCAACAAGCTGCTAAATTTTATTGGCTTTGTCCTACCCACCAGGTAAAAGAGTATGAGTAAATTAAAGACGATCGTTGCCGTGTTAGTTGTTGCTGGTTTGGCTGCCGGTGGCTACTACAAATGGAGTGCCGCTAAAACCGATGCAGGTGACAAAGCCAGCAAAGCAGGTGCCGATAATAATCGTCCTATCAGTGTCTCGACCACCCTGGCGATCAAGCGTGATTACCCCGTGCAGCTCTCTGCCAACGGCGTTGTTACGGCGCTAAGCACCGTCGATATTCGTCCTCAAATTACCAGTACCGTTACCAAAGTGCATATCAAGGAAGGACAGTTTGTCAAAGCAGGCGACTTGCTATTTACTCTGGATAGCCGTGCCGATGAAGTCAATCTGGCAAAGGCGCAGGCGCAACTGGATAAAGACCTTGCAACTCAGGCTGACAATCAGCGACAACTGACGCGTAGCAAAGATTTACTCGATAAAAAATTCGTGTCGCAAAGTGTGGTCGATACCAGTCAGACTCAAGTAGACGCACAAGCTGCGGTAATTGCTTCTGATCGTGCCGCGGTGAATGCGGCCAAAGTAGCGCTGACCTATGATCGTATTGTTGCCCCAGCCGCAGGACGCACGGGTGTGATTAGTGTCTATCCAGGTTCGTTAGTACAGGCTACCACCACTGTGCCTGCGCTGGTAACGATTACCCAGATGGACCCGATCACCATTAGCTTCCCGCTGCCACAAAGAAATTTGCAGGACGCACTGGATGCGATGAATCAAAAAGAGGACCAGAAAAATCCGAATGCAGTCACTGCCCAATTGCCAGATCACCCGGAAAAATACCGTGGTCGTTTGCAGTTTGTTGACAACGCAGTAGATGCTTTATCCGGCACGATTAAGGCCAAAGCCGTGTTTGACAACCGTGATTTAAAGTTGTGGCCAGGCGCTTATGCGGATATCGGATTGAGTGTACGTACGATTAAAGACGCTATCGTGATACCGATTGATGCCGTAATCAATAATGCGCAAGGCAGCGCGGTTTACGTGGTTGATGTTGATAATAAAGTGAGCTTGCGCCCGGTTAAAGTGATGTACGCCGCAGCCTTGGATGCCGTCGTCACTGGAATCGAAGTTGGCGCTAAAGTAGTCTTGGATGGCAAACAAAATCTGCGTCCCGGCAATCTGATACGTGAGCGTGCAGCGGATAGTAAAACGACTAATCCTAAAACGGATACGAAGTCAGACACCAAGTCAGAAAAATCCGCTTCTCAAGCAGCGAGCGCATCATGAATTTGTCGGAGTTATTTATCCGCCGTCCTGTGATGACGGTATTGCTGAACTTGTCTATCGTTGTTGCGGGTGTTTTGGCATATCGGTTTATTCCGATTGCCGCTTTGCCGAGTTATGACACGCCAGTGATCAGCGTCAATGCAGTCTTGCCCGGTGCTAGTCCAGAAACCATGGCGACCTCGGTTGCGCTGCCACTAGAAAAGCAATTTGCCACGATCCCCGGTTTGTCTGTCATCAGTTCCAGCAACACTTTAGGCACGACCTCACTGACTTTAGAGTTTGATCAAAACCGGAACATTGACGCCGCCTCGGTAGACGTGCAAGCCGCCTTGTTGCGCGCCCAACGCTCATTACCGGTAGAAATGACGACGCTACCCTCTTACCGCAAAGTCAATCCTGCGGATGCGCCGATTTTGATTTTGGCATTAACTTCGCCCTCGTTAAGTTTGTCGGAGCTCACCAATTATGCCGAGCATTTGATTTCTCCTAGCTTGTCCACTCTTGATGGTGTGGCGCAAGTGAATATTTTTGGTATCAAGCGTTACGCAGTACGGGTCCGGGTGATGCCTGATGCACTGGCTGCACGGAATATTTCGCTGGATGAGTTATCCGCAAGTATCAAGGCGGCAAACGCCAACACGCCCGTCGGCACTTTGGACGGCGATAAACAAACCTTAACCTTGTTAGCTAACCGCCAGTTACAAAGCGCAGCAGATTTTTCTAATCTAATTGTCAGCAATAAAGGTGGGCAAGTCGTTCGTTTGCATGATGTTGCCAAGATCGAAGATAGTTACGAAACCTTTAAATCATCGGCTAATTTTAATGGTGAAAGTTCCATCACTTTAGCGATTCAGCGCCAGACCGATGCCAACACCGTCAAAGTAGTTGATTCAATTAAAGCCGCGTTGCCGGGCTTTCAAGCGCAGTTGCCAGCCTCAGTCAAAATCAATCAGGTGAATGATCGTTCGGTCTCTATCCGCGACGCATTGCATGATGTCAATCTGACTTTAATACTTACGATTTTTTTGGTCGTGATCGTGATTTTCTTGTTCTTACGTCGTTTAGTCGCGACGATTATTCCGACCCTGTCTTTGCCAGTTTCTTTGGTTGGTGCAATCAGTTTGTTGTGGGGTTTTGGCTATACGCTGGACAATATTTCTCTGCTAGGGCTGACCCTGGCTGTTGGGCTGGTAGTGGATGATGCGATTGTGATGTTGGAAAACATCATGCGCCATGTGGAGGCGGGTGAAGAACCTTTTAAAGCCGCATTGAAGGGATCGCGGGAAGTCGGTTTTACGATTATCTCGATTTCAACTTCACTGATTGCGGTCTTCATTCCTATCTTTTTTATGCCGGGCGTGATTGGTCAGTTGTTCCACGAGTTTGCAGTCATCGTATCGCTGGCAATCGTCGCCTCTGCGTTTGTTTCCTTAACGCTGGTGCCGATGCTGGCTAGTCGTTTTCTGAAAAGCGAACATGAGATGAAAGAGCCGCCAAAACTGATCGGCGCTTTGCTGCATGTATTTGAAAACGGCTTTAACTCTTCTCTGAACTCGTACTCGCGCGCTTTGGATGTGGCTTTGCGTCATCGCGGCCTGGTGCTGGTGGTTGCCTTAATTACCTTTGCCGGAACCGCGTATTTATTTGCGACGATTCCTAAAGGTTTTTTTCCGGAAGAAGATATCGGACAGATCAGCGTGCAGACCGAAGCCGCGGAGGATACGTCTTTTCCCGCGATGGTGATATTGCAGGACAGAGCCGCCAAAATTATACGAGATGACCCCAATGTGCTGACGGTGGCATCGTTCAATGGTGGTAGCGGCTCGCAGAATACCGGACGTATGTTCGTCAACTTAAAGCCGCGTGATCAGCGCAAACCGATGAAACTTGTAGTGGAGGGTTTGCGCCGTAAATTAAGTGAAGTCGCAGGTATTTCCACCTTCTTACGTCCCACGCAAAACTTGCAGTTAGGTGGGCGTCAAAGTAAGAGCCAGTATCAATATATTTTGCAAAGCGTTACTGCCGGGGAGTTAAGCGACTGGTCCATTAAGTTGCAGGACAAATTGCGTGCCGATCCTGTTTTTAAGGATGTCACAACCGATTCGCAACTCAAGGGTTTGCAGGCAGAACTCAAGATCGACAGAGACAGTGCCAACGCGCTGGGTGTCAATATGGACAGCGTCCGCTCCAGTTTATACAGCGCATTTGGTGAGCGCCAGGTATCGACCATGTACACCAGCGTGGATAGCTATCAGGTCATCATGGAGTTTGCCCCGGATCAGAAAAAAGATGAGAGTGCTTTAGACGGCATCTACATTCGTAGTAGTGGCGGCGGTCTGGTTCCTTTATCGAGTTTTGCAACGATCAAGCGTTCGGTTGGTCCGACCTCAATTAACCATGCCGGACAGTTGCAAGCGGTGACGATTTCTTTCAATCTTGCACCTAGCGCCGCTTTGGGTGTTGCCACGAAAAAAATTGAGCAATACCGGGATGAAATCAAATTACCCGCATCCATTATTGCCACCTACGGCGGTGATGCTGCGGTATTCAAAAATTCGCAATCAGGGCAGGTCGTATTGATCGTCGCCGCGCTGTTGGTTATCTATGTCTTGCTGGGCGTGTTGTACGAAAGCTATATCCATCCGCTGACAATTCTCGCTGGGTTGCCATCTGCTGCCGTCGGTGCGCTATTGACGCTGCAGTTGTTTGGACAAGATCTGACGCTGATTGCGATGATCGGTATTTTGCTGCTGATTGGTATCGTAAAAAAGAACGCGATTATGATGATTGACTTCGCGCTGGACGCGCAACGCCATCAGGGTATGACGCCGCCAGAAGCGATCCGTGAAGCCTGCGTACAGCGTTTCCGCCCGATTATGATGACCACCCTTGCCGCGTTGGTAGGTGCATTGCCAATTGCGCTGGGCTTGGGTGCCGGTGCGGAATTACGCCAACCTCTGGGCTTGGCTGTGGTAGGTGGTTTGATTTTCTCGCAAGCGATTACCTTATTTATCACGCCTGTGATTTATTTGGCCTTGGATCGGTTTAGCGGTACTGGACCGATTGTTGGTGATCATATCTGAGTTGTTGTAGAGTCGAAAAAATTGGTGATTTTTGGGTGGGTTTTCAGCACAATTCAACACAAAAAAATATATAGTAGTCACCAGTTTTTTTTGATGGAAATAGGGTGGAAGGAAAATACTCCCCTTCATTTTTAAGAAATATGCCTTATCGTCCAATGATTCTATGGACAATAAATTATACTATTGGGGGAGTATATTATTTGACCTGATCGCTCAATGAGCAAACTTGGGGGGTGGGCAGGTCACTCAAACCAGCATGCAAGCTGGCTTTAAACTTCCGTAGTTCCGCCTCTAGCGTCACGAAATCTTGGTCGCTGTAAGTAGCAAAACTCCGCGCTCCGTTCTCTACCATTTGGGGAAATACTTCCTCAAATACGGCTTCGCCCGCGGGGCTCAATTTGACAAATAATTGACGCCGGTCCTGATCTCCACGCTCACGTATGACCAATCCCTTTTGCTCAAGGCGATCTAGTACGCCCGTTAGCGTGCCTTTGGTAATCAGGGTTTTGGTAGCGAGACTCTTGCAGCACATGCCAGGGGTATTGCCGAGGGTGGCAATAATGTCAAACTGAGAATGCGTTAGCCCGAATTGACGTACATATTGGGCAGATATCTGTTCAAACGCCTGCATACACTCAGCGAGTAATCGTATGCTGCGTAGATAACGTTTTCCCATGGTGGCAAATTTTTGAGGTGAGATGTGGTCAGACAACATAGCCTGACCACATTAAAGCAATAGCATCAGATCACATTTTTCAAACGTGAACTGATTTGTTTGACCTAATTAGTCTTTGACTGCTTCAACCTGGATCGACAATTTAACTTCTGGTGCGAAGCCATAAGCTATGCCATAGTTCAGGCCGAAATCAGTACGCTTGAATTCTGCTGACGCATCAGCACCGCAAACTTCTTTTTTCAGCATAGGATGCATGATGCATTTGAACTTGTTGATCGTCAAAGTCAGTGGCTTCGTCACGCCCATCAAAGTAAATTCACCTTGTACGGAGACTGGTGTATCGCCGTTGAATTTGATTGCAGTACTTTTGTATGTCGCTGTAGGGAATTTCTCTACATTAAACATCTCTGCAGATTTGGCATGAGCATTCATTTTATCGTGACCGAAATCGATGGATGTCGTATCGATCGTGATATCCATTGAACCTGTTTTTGCTGTTTTATCCAGAGTGACTTTGCCGCTGGATTTGTCAAATTTTCCGCGCCATACTGACAAACCGCCGAAATGGTCCGCTTCAAAGCTTGGATAGGTATGGTTTGGATCGATCGTGTAGGTATCTGCAAATGCAGGAGCTGCACAAACGACTAAGGCTGCGGCGACGAGTTGGCTTAATTTCATGGTGATGTCCTTAAATAAAAATACTGGTTTGGGAGTGATAAGACTGCGTAAAACGTAAAACTTGTTCTAAAAAATACTAAGCGAAATGACAAATTTAGTGGTTAATATTAATTGTCAATATTAACGATTAATACAATAAGAATTTCGCAATTTTATTGCGTTACTACGTGAAACTTAATGACTACTTCATCGGCAACCATGCCGGTATCTTTCCATTCGCCTTCACCGATATTGTAGGTGAGGCGTTTGATTGGCAGACTGCCATCAAACACTTGATTAGCACCTTCTTTTTTTACTGACAGAGGGAAGCTGATGTCGGTTGTTTTGCCTTTAATAGTGAGCTTGCCGCTGACGTTTAGCACGCCATTGGCACCAGCTTTCATACTGGTGGAGACAAAACCCGCTTTAGGGAATTGCGCGGTGTTAAACCATTCTTTTTTAAGCACTTCTGCGTTGTACTGCGGATCACCCAGATCAAAGCTGGCAACATCAATATCGACCGTAGCGGTAGAGGCTTCTGGTTTTGCCGTGTTGTAATCGATCGCCGCCGAGAATTTTTTAAATTGCGCATCCACCGGGACATTCATTTGTTTAAATACGATGGTGACTTTGCTCTTTGCATTGTCGAGTTTTGCAATCGCTGCCAAAGCGGGCAAGCTGGCGGCAAGCAAAAGACTTGCGGTAATGATTTTGGCCTTTTTAGAAAAAGAAATACTCATAGCAGTGTTACCTCTATATGTTTATTTGCTAAATTTTTAGATAAATAAAATATTATTTGCCAGGCAGCATGCGCTGGAAAATACCGTCTTTGTTGATGATCAAATGTTTAAACGCTGCAGCTACGTGTAAGCAAAATACGACGAATAAAATCTTCGTCAAAATCTCATGCAGATCTTTCAAAATCGGTTTGAGTTCAGCGTTAGGGCCAATAATCGTGGGGAGTTGGATTAAACCTAAATACACCACAGGGTAGCCCGCAGCGGATGTGTAGAAGTAACCCGACAACGGAATGGCAAACATCAATATGTATAGCAGACCATGCAAAGCGCTGGCCGATTTTTTTTGCCAGCCTGGCATGCTGTCTGGGTAAGCTGGCACAGTGCTAAAGAGGCGCGTCAATAAGCGTGTTGCAACTAGACCTAAGATGGTGACACCCAACCATTTATGCCACGAGAAATATTTTAATTTGGTCGGACTAAACGACATGTCTGCCATCACATTGCCCAAAATAAAAGCCGCGATGATCAAAATGGCGACTAGCCAGTGTAAGAGAATGCTAGGACGGCTGTAGCGTTGCATTTCTGTTCCCTGTTAAAAAAAGCAATTATGGCAATGGAAATTAGTTCGGACTAGAACTAAATTGGAGGCAATATATCAAAAAAAACCGGAACGTGCAGAACACTTCAATTATCTTGAGTAGATTAGTCGGCAAACCGCTTTTTTCCTATGAATTTTAAATTTAAATTGTCGCTTTGGCATTTGTACTTGAACCCAGATTTTCCATTAGACCGCTACCACTTCGCAGAAATCCAGAGGGCGTGCGGTCTTCAGAGGGATAGTACGACCGCGATTTGAGTGGGAACGCTACAGCGACAAGTGTGCCTTTGGCGAACTGCTTGGCGTTGTTGCTCCTCCTAGCAAGATGCAGCTTGCGTCGTCGTCGCGTCTAGCCAGTCAG